>NZ_JBCLQK010000003.1:0-279449 GCF_041223505.1 Adlercreutzia muris | reverse complement strand
TCTTCACTGGCGTGCGCAAGCTAGCGGCCGGCCACTGGCTGCGCTGGCGGGACGGCCGCGCCGAGTACCGCCGCTGGTTCGCCCCGTCCTTCGCCCCCGACGAGGGCTGCAGCCTCGATGAGAGCGCCGAGGCCATCGCCGAGGCCGTGCGCGGATCGGTGGCCGCCCATGCCGCGGCCGATGTGCCCGTGGGCTGCTTCCTCTCCGCCGGCGTGGATTCCAGTCTGGTAGCCCATGAGGCCAGCCGCCTCATGGATGCCCGCACGTTCTCCATCGGCTACGACGACGGGCGCTTCTCGGAGCTGGAACAGGCGGCCTCCTTCGCCCGAGCCATCGGCCTGGCCAACGAGGGGCGCACTCTTGGCGCCGAGGAGTTCTTCGCCTCGGTGCCCGCTGTGCAGTACGCCCTGGACGAGCCCTTGCCCAACCCCTCGGCCGTGCCGCTGTACCACCTGTGCGCCCATGCCGCCCAGTCGTCGAAGGTAGTGCTGTCAGGTGAAGGGGCCGACGAGCTGTTCGGCGGCTACCCGTACTACCAGGAGTGCCTCGCCTTCGAGCCCTACATGGCCGCGCCCGCATCCCTGCGTCGGGGCCTTGGGGCCGCAGCGGGCCGCCTGCCGGCCGGCGTTCGGGGGCGCCGCTTCCTCATGCGGGGCGCCCGCCCCCTCTCCGAGCGCTACATCCGCCTGGAGTACAATTTCCCCTGGACCGAGGCTCTGGGCCTGCTCACACCGGAGTTGGGCGCCCGGGGAGCGGCGGCACCGGCCCCTTGGGAAGTCACGGCCCCGCTGTTCGCCGAGATGGGCGCCGCAGGACTCGATGAGGTCACCGCCATGCAGACCGCCGACATCCTCACCTGGATGCAGCAGGACATTCTCTTGAAGGCGGACAAGATGTCCATGGCCGCCTCGCTTGAGCTGCGCGTGCCCTTCCTCGATCGGGAGGTATTCGCCGTAGCCCGCACGCTGCCCACGGCCCTGCGGGTGACCCGGGGCGAGACCAAGGTGGCCCTGCGGCGCGCCGCCACCCGCACCCTGCCGGCCGTCACGGCTGCCATGCCCAAAAAGGGTTTCCTCACGCCTCTGGCCCAGTGGCTGCGGGAGGACCCCTGGGCCGCCTCGGTGCGCGAGGTGCTGAACAGCGAGACGGCCCGGATGTTTTTCCGCGGCGACCGCCTGAACGCCCTTCTGGACGAGCACCAACGCGGCACGCGATCGAACATGAAGAAGATCTGGAGTGCCTACTGCTTCGTCATCTGGTACGACCAATACTTTAGGGAGCACAGAAACGTGTGAGGGAGGCGCGAGATTTTCAGATCGAGCGCCGTCTACCCAAGGGCGCTTCCCCGCTTCGCCCGGGCGCCGACGTGCGACGGGAGCAGGACCACGCGCTCTGCCCCAAAAGCGATGACCATCCGAGCAAATGAAGGCGCCCCGCAGCCGCGCCCGGCTGCCATACCCCTACTTCCCCGATTTCAACCCGTCGATGACCTTGTCCAGCGCCGCATCGGAGAAGCCCTCGGAGTAGGCCGAGGGAATGACCACGGTGCCGCCGCTGCCCTTCACCGACTCGTAGAGCAGGTGCATGGTGCGCAAGCGCACGGCCAGCTCGTTCTCCTCATACACGTTGGCCGCATCCACGAGCATGGCCGAGATGTCCTTCTCCACTTCGGCCAGCACCATGCGGGCGTTCTTCTCCCGCTCGGCCTGGGCCTCGGCCGACATGACCTCCTGCAGCTCGGCGGGAATGACGATGTCGCGGATTTCCACAGATAGCACCGTGATGCCCCACACGCTCGTGCGCTCCTCGATGACCTCCTGAAGCTCTTGGTCGAGCTGGTTGCGGCGGATGGCCACCTCCGACACGCTGGCCCGGCCGATGGCGTCGCGCAGGGCCGTCTGGGCCGCCAGCGACACGGAGTTGTAGTAGTTCTCCACCTCCAGGCACGCCTTCTTCGCGTCCCACACCATCCAGAACAGCACCGCATCCACGTTGATGGGCACCAAATCGCTCGTCAGCGTCTCCTCGGCGCCGAAGCCGGTGACCATGATGCGCTGGTCGGCCTTCAGGGCCGTCTGCTCGATGAAGGGGATGGTGAAGTAGAGTCCCGGTCCCTTCACGCGGGAGAACTTACCGAGGCGAAACACCACCACCTTCTCCCACTCCATGGCGATGTGCACCGCCATGGTAGCGGCCCAGGCCGCCGCCAGCGCGCCAAAAAGCCACCAGACATCGAGCTTTCCCCCCAGTGCGAACCCGAGACCCAGCACGCAGGCGAACACCGTCACAGCGATGAAGACCGCGAAAACGAGCGGTCCGTTCTGAGATGTGCGACGATCGACGTTGGAATTGTATTTCTCGATGCCGGCAACGCGTCGGGCGCGACCCTCGCGCTCGGTCTTCTCAGTACGATTCAGCATGGAACTCTCCCCCCTCTTCGAAGATCAGGACCTCTCATCCTTCAACCGATGAGCCACATCCATCATGCACAGCGTGACTTCATCGATGGTCATTCCCAGGGCCAGGCAGCGCCGGATGCAGCCCTCTATTTCCGTGTCGGCAATGGAACACACATCATCGGCCTTCCCGCCGATGTCGCGCACGAAAACGCCCCGGCCGCGCACGGACTCGACATAGCCGCCGCTCTCCAGGTTGACGTATACCTTGCTCACGGTGTTGTAGTTGATGGCGGCCTCGGCGGCCAAGGTGCGCACGCTGGGCAGCTGATCGCCAGGCCGGTAATAGCCGGTCTTGATGAGGTAAACGAACCGATTGCGCAGCTGCACCCATACGGGCAGTCCGCTCGACTCGTCTATCTCGAACAGGGCCATGGGCTCTCCGCAGCCTTCCTGCTTGGGCGCCTGCCGGGCGCTTCTGTTTCATATCGGCTCGCATTGTATCACCCGAGCCAATGACTTCCGGCCAACACCAGGCAGAACCGCAGAATTAGCCCTCCGAAGAGGCACGAGGCCTCAGCTGCTGCGACCGGTGCGACACGACCCGCGAAGGGACGCAGCGCCTCGATGCCAAAGGGCACGACAATGCCGCCTAGCACGAAACCCCCGAAGAACCAGGAACCTTGGCCCTCAGGCGAAATCAGCTGCGCGAGGCCCGGGCCCGCGAACAAGTTCGCTGCAGCCAGGACGATGAAGGCGGCAAGCGCTACGAACTCGAGTCCCAAGGTTATCAGATGAACCCGATGCAGACCGTCTACCCAGCCGGCCAGAAGCGCCCAATCGTGGCCGAAGGGCGCAAGCAGAAGCACGATCGCCGAGCCGGAGGAAAGCGATGAGAGGGCAAGCAGCGCCGGAAGCGCCGCGTTGTTCCACAGGGGTACCGCCTCCATCCACGCCAGGTACAGGCCGGTGTAGACCATGAGCACCGCCGCCAGCAGCGCGCCGAGCACTTCCAGCCCCTTGCGAGCCATGGAGGGCAGCGGCCAACCGAGGACGTGGGCCGCAGCCACGCAAGCCGAGACGAGCAGCGACGCCAGCAGGACGAACGAGCCCACCGATAGCAGCGATACCGTCGGTCGGAGGAACAGCAAAAAGAAACGATGGGGACTGCCCAAGTCCGCCAGCAAGCAGAATGCCGAGAGGGCCAGAAGCCCGAAGCTGGCGAGGTACAGCTTGCCCGCCAGGCCCCAAAAGGCACGGCTCTGCCGAAAGGTGCGCGATTTCGTGCAGTGGAACAGGAGCGACCAGGCGGTTGTCACAAGTAGTGTGCCGGCACCGCAACCGCCCAGAAACAGGTAGAGAACCACGAACGTCCCCAGCATACGCACCTCCCCTCAAGGCACCGACGTTACTTCCTGCGCCAAAACGCGCGGGCCTCTCCGTCGAAGCAAATGCCGAAGCGCTCGGCGTAGCAAGCGATCAGGCCGAAAACGAACGCTCCGACACCACGGTAGTACCCGGTACGTGCATGCCTCTCGACAGCATAGCGCCAGGGGGCCAACCAGGGAAGGACATGCTCCGTCAGGAAAGCGTCCCCTTCGCCGGCCAACGCGGCAGCTCGCTGACCTTCGCCGGCATCCAAGGCCTCGCGTTCCTCGGCAATCAGGCGAGAGAGGAAGCCGAGCATGAGCCCCAAATGGTCGTCGGGCTCCCGATGCAGTCGTTCGACCTCAAGGCCGTGACGACGGTAGACCTCGCGCACAGCAATGACGTTCTTGCCGAACACGTGTCGGTTCGGCTCCACGTAGAATGACTCCAAGCACGATGCCTCAGGCGTGCCCAGACCCACGAACAGACGCAGCCATTCGCGACGCAATTCAGCCACGGCCTCGGCGAACGCAGGGCTTTCCCCAAGGAAGGCGGCCGCACTATCAGTGCTTGCGCCCTCGGGCACCTCAGATGCGCACAGAGCGGCGGCACACCAGCCGTCCAGAAAACGAAGGCCCTGCCGCGCGTCATCGCTTTCCTCGCCGAAGGGGGCGCTGGCGAACTGACGGCTTGCAACCTGCTCGGCCACCGATGAAATGTCCGGCTCGACATACAGCAGCCGAGAGGCGACAGCGAAGCAGACCTCGGCCGCAGCCAGCGTATCGGAAGAAAGGGGAGCGATCATAGGACACCTCTAAAAAGAACAGGCGGGGCACCGGGCAAATCGGGAGGGAGGGGGGGGTGAATCTGTCCGGTGCCCGCCTTAACGTGGGATTATACAGGGTTGAAAGGTATTCTCCTCGGTATTGGAAAGGTTCATGAAAGGGGCACAGATCTTGCCGTTTCGCGCAGCGACCCGCACCCCGCAATTCCCCCGAGACAGCGGAGCACCCTTCGAGAACGCTACAGCTCCTCTTGGAGGTTGACCACCGAACCGGTACCGACACCAGACTTCTGGGCGTTGCGATGAGGAGTCAGGATCAGATTGGGGCCCGTGGTGTCTTGGGGCAGCGGCTCGACTTCGATATCGCCCTCGCCGTACCTCTCAACAAGTTCCTCACGGGGCCCGAAGTCCAATGCTCGCATGGGGCAGCCAATTACGCAGATGGGCTTGCCGCCCGTGGCCACCTCGCCACGGCACATGTCGCACTTGAGCATGTAGCCCTCTTCCTCGTTGAAGGTGGGGGCTTTATAGGGGCAGGCGGTCTGACAGGTCTTGCACCCGATGCACACTTCATGATCGGTCCACACAATACCCGTATCAGGGTCTTTCTGCATAGCGCCCGTCGGGCAATTCTCCACACAGGCGGCGTTCGTGCAGTGATTGCACGCCAGAGAGATGAAATAGCCGAACACCCCATTAGGGACGTAATGACCCGCCGCTGTTGCATCCCAGCTGCCACCCTGATAGCTGTACACCTTGCGATAGAGATTAGTCGCCGGCAGCCTATAAGTTTCCTTGCACGCGACCTGACAGGTCTTGCAGCCCGTGCACTTGCCGCCATCCAAATGAAATGCGTACTGAGTCATAGCGCACCTCCCCTATTCCTCGATGCCCACGGGCGTAACAATGGGCGTGTTCTTGTCGGGCTCAAGCGTCAGCGGCCCGTCGTATTTCTCCACCTGCACCAGCGTGCCCGTCCACGACTGGGAAGCTTGCCCCGAGGCCTTCGGAGCCTGCAAGATGTTCGGGTCGCCGCCCAAGTCGATGCCGGTCTCCTCGTCGATGCGGATCCACGCGCCGTCCTGGAGCGCCACCGCACCCGGAACGATGGTAGGCAGCACCTTGGCCGGACGCAGCACCTTGCCGTGGGGGCTCGTCATGAGCACCAAGTCGCCGTTCTTGATGCCCCGTGCCTCGGCATCCACGGTGCTCATGAAGCATTCCTGGGGGAACGCCTCGCGCAGCGAGACGACGTTGTCGTTCACCGTATGGGAGCGACGCAGGGAATGGGGCGTCCACAACAGCAGCGGATACTCCTCAGTCTGGGTACCGGCGCCCTGGTCGGGATCACCGATCTGCCACTTCGCGATGGGCGGAATGACGGAGTAACCGAGCGAGCTCACGACCGCCGAGAGTGTGGCACTATGGATCTCGAACTTACCCGACGCCGTGGCCGCCGGATTGCCCTCGGGATCGGCAATGAACGCCGCGAAGGGCCGATAGGTAAGGGCGTCGCCCTTGGATCGCTGGGTCTTGTAGCAACCCTTCTCCTTGAATTCTGCGATGGTGATGCTGCCCTCCTGGGGTTTGCCCTCCACACCCAGGGCATCGATGTCTTCCTGAGTGATGGTGAACAGCGGCTCATAGGCCGCCGTGGCCTGATCAGTCATCTTAATGGCGCCGGCGAAGGAGTGATAGGTGCGCTCGGCATCGGTCATGGTGTTCACCGTCTTCGGATCCAGGCCAAGACGGCTTGCCAGCTCTTCGGCGATCTCAGTCTCGGGGCGCGCCTCGTACAGCGGCTCCATAATGCGATCAGCCCAATACACGGTCTCGGCATTCACGCTCCAGGCGATATTGCCCTTCTCCCACCACGTGGCCGCAGGCAATACCACGTCGCAGTACTGCCGCGAGGCATCGAAGAACGGCCCGACACCCCACACGAAATCAACCTTGCGGAACACCTTGATGCCGGCATTCGCATTGGGCAGCGAGTTGAGGCTGTTCTGATAACCGCCCGTGTAAATGACGTGAATGTCGATGGGCTTTTTCCCGCCAGGCCAGGAATCGCGCCCGTAGGCGCCATCGAGAATCGACTGCCAGCACTCGGTGTAGTCCACCTTTTCCCAAGAATCCTTGTCAGTTATCTCGCCCCAATTGGGCACGAGCACAATGACAGGAGGCGCCAGCGGATTGACGGGGTTCTTGCCGGCCCCGTTGGAGGCATCTCCCGCAAAACAATAGGGCGTGGTGGAATAGCCGTGCTCGTGCATGCCGAGCCAGCCGACATAGTTGCCCGGCGTTCCCACCCCATGCATGAAGGCCAAGGTGTAGAAGGCCTGACCGAACATCTCACCGGCGGGAATCTTGGTCGTAGACTGGCCGGCGAAGAAATCGACTTTTTCGGTCTTCGCGATTTCCTCAGCCAGGCGGCGCGTTGTTGCTGCAGGCACACCGCAGATGGCCTCGGCCCACTCCGGCGTCTTGGGCTCGCCGTCGTAGGTACCCAGCAAGTAGTCCTTGAAATTTTCCTTGGGGTCGGCGCCCTCAGGCATATGCTCGGCATCGAATCCCACGCAGTAGGTGTCCAAGAACTCCTGATTCTGCAGATTGTTCTCCACCTGGTGATACATCATACCGAGGCAGAACGCCGTATCGGTGCCGGGCAGGATGGGCACCCACTCATCGGCAATGGCGGCGGCCGTCTGATTGAGCCACGGATCCACAATAACGAGGCGACCCCCCTCGGACTGCGCGTAGCTCAACTGGAGCGGTGTGTTGCCCGCCTTGTTGGCTGCCCAGTTGTTGCCGAAATGGAAGTGGAGCTGGCTCTCGGCGAGACTCAGGGCGTCGGGAGCCTCGAAGATGCTGCCCGTCATGAACAGCTCGACGCAAGGCCATGCTCCAAGCGATACGGTGCCCAGATCGTGATGCACCGCACCGCCCTTGGCATTCAGCAAACACACGATGGGGTCGAAGTACTCCTCGCCAATATCGGAGTAGGCCGCGGCAAGAATAGATTTCGGACCCCAGTTGTCGTAGGCCTTCTGCATCTCGCTCGCTATGATATCCAGCGCCTCATCCCAGCTGATGCGCTCCCACTCATCGCGGCCGCGCATCTCGCCGTTGGGATTATCGGGGCTCCAGCCCTTGCGCTTCATGGGATATTTGATGCGCGCCGGTGACAGCATATTACTAATTTGCGCTCGTCCGCGCGGGCAAGCGCGGCGCTGGGGCACCTCGATAGAGTCCTCCTCCTCATCGGTGCGGATGCGCAGCGGCACGCCGTCCTCCACATACACCCTCAAAAGGCAGCGGGAGTGCTCGCAACTGCAGTTGTTCATGCATGCGCCCGTCAGCCATTGGCCATCGCCCTTCTCCCCCGGATAGGATTCGATGCCGGTGTCGCCCAATGAGATCTCGGACGATGCTGGTGAATTCGCGCAGGCAGTCAAGCCCGCGAGGGTTGCGGCGCCAGCAGTGGCCGTGCCCCACTTGACGAAGCTGCGTCGAGTCAATTCGTTGCTCATTCTTGACCCTCCCTCTTCTAGTCGTGCGGGAAAGCGCCCGGACACGGTCGCCTCCCCTTCTCTCTCGATACGACCCATGCATAGGTGAAACCATCCTAAACTTGTATGACGGTTACGGCGCCTATACTATCATGCATGAGTAGGACAGTCAACGGGATCGCTGGTTTCATGCTATCTTTCTTGAGGACAACCTTATGGCAAGGCAATACGCTTGCCACCCATTCTGCACCACCCCTTTTGCTTTCCGCCTCTTCTTTCTCTGTCGTGATCTGGCTGCACGACTATGCCTCCTCAAGGGATGCGATCGAAACCCCCACAACTCCCTGTATATGTCCAATGTTGGGCTGATAGGTCATCTATCCTATGCTATTGTGACAACAAGGGAGAAAGCTCGCGAAGGGGCCTGGAGGAGGCACTATGAGATTCGTCATCGCACTGATCCTATCGTTTGCCCTGGTGTGGGTATGCGCAAAACCCCTGAAGAAGCACCCCGCTCCCTTCTACCTGGGTGCCGCGGCCCTTTTGGCCCTGTACTTCTGGGGCACCGCGGTGAATATCCGCGGCGAGGCGTGGTCTTACTTTCAGCCGCTCATGCAGCGCTGCGCTTTGGCGTTTCTGCTCTTCTCCATTGTCATGTTCGTAGGCGTTCTGAACGAGCGAAACCCTTTGCGCGCCCACCTCATGCCCATTCGCCGGCAGCTGTCCATCCTCGCCTGTATCTTTGCCGTAGGGCACATCGTCTTCTACAGCGCCTCCTATATCCCGCGCATCACGAGTGCCTTTTCCGGGAACCTGGCCTTCTCGCTGGGCTTGGCCGCGCTCATCACGGCGCTCATGGCGGTGCTGTGGATCACTTCGTTCCAGGTGGTGAAGCACGGCATGAAGGCCCTCACCTGGAAGCGCATTCAGCGTCTGGCCTACCCCTTCTACGTGCTGACCTATGTGCATTTGGCGCTGCTGCTCATGCCGAGCGCCCTGGTGGGCAACACCGTGGCCGTCGTGTCCATCGCTGTGTACTCGGCGGTCATGGGCGCCTACGTGGTGCTGCGCTCGGCCAAGGCACTGGCAGACCGGCGCGCCGAGGCAACCGCCCCCGCCACCGAGCTCGACCTGGAGACCGCCGCGACCGCTTAAGCCGCCTCGAGAGCAATCTTGACGCGAACGCGGAAGCGACGCAGTTGTCTACGCCGTCTCTGACAATGCCCTGCACATCCCATCTTGTAAGAATCATTACCAAAAGAGGAGGACGGGGCATCTCGTTGCGCTCATGATCTGGAGTTTGTCGCTAATACGGAAAGAACATCACGTTATGTGTGTCTAAAACGGAGATGTGTCTAACGCAGAAAAATCGCGCTTCTGACGCTGAGCGATTTGCGCAGACGAATGAAAAGGGAGCCCGAAGGCTCCCTTTTCGGTTGCGGTCCAGGGTTGGGCCGGCAAGCTTTGGCGTTCGCTCGCCCTACTCGGCGGCGTAGAGGTCCTTGAGCTTCTGCAGATGATCCCAGCGATCCATGGCGGCGCGCTCGTTCTCGGCGAAGAGCTCGCCGGCGCGCTCGGGGAACTCGCGGGTCAGACGGCTGTAGCGGGCCTCGTTCATGAGGAAGTTCTGGTACTCCCCCTCCACCGGCTCCTTGGAGTCGATGACGAGCTTCTTGCCCGGGGCACCTTGCGGGTTGAAGCGCAGCAGGTTCCAGTAGCCGCAGTCCACGGCCTTCTTCATCTCGGTCTGGCAGTTGGTCATGCCGCCCTTGATGGAGTGCATCTCGCAGGGGCTGTAGCCGATGATGAGCGAGGGACCCGGATAGGCCTCGGCCTCGGTGATGGCCTTGATAGTCTGGTTCAGGTTCGCACCCATGGCGATCTGCGCCACGTACACGTAGCCGTAGGTCATGGCGATCTCGGCGAGGCTCTTCTTCTTCACGTCCTTGCCGGCCGCGGCGAACTGCGCCACCTGGCCGAGGTTGGAGGCCTTGGAGGCCTGGCCGCCGGTGTTGGAGTACACCTCGGTGTCGAACACGAACACGTTCACGTCCTTGCCGGAGGCGAGCACATGATCCAGACCGCCGTAGCCGATGTCGTAGGCCCAGCCGTCGCCACCAAAGATCCAGACGGACTTCTTGGTCAGGTAGCTCTTGTTGGCCAGGATGCCGGCGGCCAGCGCCGCCAGGTCGCCCTCGCCTGCAGCGGCGGTCTCCAGGGCCGCGATGTAGGCCGCCGCGGCCGCCTTGGAGGCCTCGGCGTCAGCGCGGGCCTCGAGCCACGCACGGGCCGCGTCGGCCAGCTCGCCGGCCGCGCCAGCGCACTCGATGAGCGCCTCGGTATCCACCACGACCTTGTCCTGCACAGCCTCATAGCCCAGAAGCATGCCCATGCCGTGCTCGGCATTGTCCTCGAACAGCGAGTTGGACCAGGCCGGACCGTGGCCGTCGGCGTTCACCGTGTAGGGCGAGGTGGCCGCCGGACCGCCCCAGATGGAGGAGCAGCCCGTGGCGTTGGCGATGTACATGCGATCGCCGAACAGCTGGGTGACCAGGCGGGCGTAGGAGGTCTGGGCGCAGCCGGCGCAGGAGCCGGAGAACTCCAGCAGAGGCCGCTTGAACTGGCTGGCCTTCACCGAAGTGCCCTCCAGCTCCTCCTTGCGCGCAACGTCCTTCACGCAGTAGTCGAACACCGGCTGCTCGTTCAGCTCATCGGCGATGGGCATCATGGTCAGCGAATCGGTGGGGCACTGGATGGCGCACAGGCCGCAGCCCATGCAGTCGAGCGGCGAGACGGCCAGCACGTACTGCATGTCGGCACCCACCTTGCCTTTCACGGGGATGTGCTTGGTCTGGGCCGGGGCCGCGGCCATTTCGGCCTCGGTCAGGGCGAAGGGACGAATGGTGGCGTGAGGGCACACGAACGCGCACTGGTTGCACTGGATGCAGGTGTCGGCGTTCCACTCGGGCACCTGCACGGCCACGCCGCGCTTCTCGTAGGCCGAGGCGCCCAGCGGGAACTGGCCGTCCTCATAGCCCATGAAGGCGGACACGGGCAGGGAGTCGCCGTCCATGCGGCCCACGGGGAACATGATGTTCTCCACAAGGCTCACGGTCTCGGGACGGCCCTCGGCAGAAGCGGCCTTAACGGAGCCCTCGGCATCCTTCCAGGAAGCGGGCACTTCCACGGCCACGAAGGCAGTAGCGCCGGCATCGATGGCCTTGTGGTTCATGTCCACGATATCCTGGCCCTTCTTGGCGTAGGAGGCCGTGGCCGCGTCCTTCATATAGCGGATGGCCTCCTCCTGGGGCATAACGCCGGCCAGGGTGAAGAAGGCGGACTGCAGGATGGTGTTGGTGCGCTTGCCCATGCCGATTTCCATGGCCAAATCGATGGCGTTGATGAGGTACAGCTTGATGTCGTTCTCGGCGATGTAGCGCTTCGCGTCAGCCGACAGGTGCTGCTCCAGCTCCTCGGGGGTCCACTGGCAGTTGATGAGGAAGGCGCCGCCCGGCTTCACATCGCGCACAATGGGGAAGTCCTTGGTGATGTAGGACGGATTGTGACAGGCCACGAAGTCGGCCTTGTTCACGTAGTAGGGGCTGCGGATGGGGGCGTCGCCGAAGCGCAGGTGCGAGATGGTCACGCCGCCGGTCTTCTTCGAGTCGTACTGGAAGTAGGCCTGCACGTACTTGTCGGTATGATCGCCGATGATCTTGATGGAGTTCTTGTTCGCGCCCACGGTGCCGTCGCCGCCGAGGCCCCAGAACTTGCACTCGATGGTGCCGGGGGCGGCGGTGTTGGGGGCGGGCACCTCGGGCAGGGACAGGCCCGTCACGTCGTCCACGATGCCGATGGTGAACTGGCGGCGCGGCTCGTCCTTCTCAAGCTCGGTGAAGATGGCGAACACGGACGCGGGCGGGGTGTCCTTGGAGCCGAGGCCGTAGCGGCCGCCGGTCACGGTGATGCCCTCGCGGCCTTCCACGGACAGCGCGTTC
Source organism: Adlercreutzia muris (assembly GCF_041223505.1). Classification (NCBI taxonomy): domain Bacteria; kingdom Bacillati; phylum Actinomycetota; class Coriobacteriia; order Eggerthellales; family Eggerthellaceae; genus Adlercreutzia; species Adlercreutzia muris. The sequence continues at coordinate 267,394 of NZ_JBCLQK010000003.1, read as the reverse complement.
ACCACATCCATGTACAGGGGCTCGCCGATGCTTCCGGGCTCCTTGGTGCGGTCCAGCACGGCGATCTTCTTGCAGCTAGCGGGCAGGGCAGCCACGAACTTCTCGGTCACGAAGGGGCGGTACAGGCGCACCTTCACGAGGCCCACCTTCTCTCCTTGGGCGGTGAGGTAGTCGATGACCTCCTCGGCCACGTCGCAGATACTTCCCATGGCCACGATAACGCGCTCGGCGTCCGGCGCGCCGTAGTAGTTGAACAGCTGGTAGTTGGTGCCCAGCTTCGCGTTCACCTTGCTCATGTACTCCTCCACCACGGCCGGCAGATCGTTGTAGATGGAGTTACAGGCCTCGCGGTGCTGGAAGAAGATGTCGCCGTTCTCGTGGGAGCCGCGCATGGCCGGGCGCTCCGGGTTCAGGGAGTGCTCGCGGAAAGCATTCACCGCATCCATATCGCACAGCTCGGCCAGATCCTCGTAGTCCCACACCTGGATCTTCTGCACCTCGTGGGAGGTACGGAAGCCATCGAAGAAGTTGAGGAAGGGAACACGGCCCTTGATGGCGGCCAAGTGGGCCACGGCGGACAGGTCCATGACCTCCTGCACGTTGCCCTCGGCGAGCATGGCGAAGCCGGTCTGGCGGCAGGCCATGACGTCGGAGTGGTCGCCGAAGATGTTGAGCGCCTGGGTGGAGACGGTGCGGGCCGACACATGGAAGACCGTGGGCAGCTGCTCGGCGGCGATCTTGTACATGTTGGGGATCATGAGCAGCAGGCCCTGGCTGGCCGTGTAGGTGGTGGTCAGCGCGCCGGTGGCCAGCGAGCCGTGCACGGCACCCGCCGCTCCGCCCTCGGACTGCATCTCGCACACCTTCACCGTGGTGCCGAAGATGTTCTTGCGGCCCTGGGCAGCCCAAATGTCGACGAAGTCGGCCATGGGACTTGAGGGAGTGATGGGGTAGATGCCGACAACCTCGGTGAACGCGTAGGACACGTGCGCCGCGGCGTTGTTGCCGTCCATCGACTTCAGAACTCTCGTCATGTTCCTCTCCTTTGCATCTGGCCCGCGCGGGATCGGCCGGCTTGCGGCCTCGCGAACATCCGCGGGGTGGTACTGTCGCGGAGAGGTCGAGAGGACGGAAGCGCACCGACCGGCGAGTCGGATTTGCTCTGCGAACAGAAATACCTGTCTGATAATAGCAGTCCCCCGCCGCTGACGAACCGTCAACGTTTCCCCTCCCCCGCCACAGCCCTGACCCGTCGGTCGGCGGGAGGACACGCGCCCACCACGGGGCATCCCCGCCCTCGACAGACGCGCCCCGCACCCGGAGTGCTCGCGCGGCCCTGTGCGCATCAGGCGACTCAAAAGGCGGCGACCTCGATGACCCAATGGGGCACCCGCTCCTTGGCTTTGCTGTGGGATTTCCGGACGAGGCGCGGCGCCCTTCTATAATAGTGGGAAATCACGATGAGAAAGGATGCCCGTGGTCCCCTCTCCGCTCTCTGCGCTCCTCGCGGTGCCCGAGGCCGCCGCCCTCCCTCTTACCCGTCGGGCCTTTGTGGCCGGGGCCGCTTCCGCTGCGACGGCCGTGGCCCTGGGCGGCTGCTCGGTGGAGCAGCCCCTCGAGCCCGCACCGGCACCGGCGCCCGACGCCCCCGCCGCCGCGCCCGAGATCGAGAGCGGCGTGGCTGGCACGCTGACGGCGGCCGTGGCCTACGAGGACGGCACGCCTAACCCCATCGGCTGCGCCTCGGGGCTGTTCCTGGCCGCGAACTGGCACGTGTTCGAAGGGCTCTACGAGCTGGACATGCACACCTACCGCGCCGAGCTGGGGCTGGCCGCGGCCGACCCGGTGCAGATCGACGACCTCGCCTTCGAGGTGACCCTGCGGGAGGGCACCGTGTTCTCCGACGACAGCCCCCTTACCGTGGACGACGTGGTGAACGCCTTCAACCGCAATATGGCCGACGAGCTCTACGGGCCCTTCCTCTCGTTCATCCGCTCTGTGACCGCCACCGACGACCGCACCCTGCGCTTCGCCCTGACCGCCCCCATGGGCTCGCTTCTGCGGGAACGCCTCGCCCTCGTGCGCATCTTCCCCGCCACCGCCACCGACGAGGAACTCACAAGCCGTCCTATCGGAAGCGGCCCATGGTGCTACGACACCGTGAATGCCGCCGACGGCGGGACCATCACCTTCACCCCCAACCACCGCTACGAGGGCCCCTACCCCGCCACCTGCAACCGCATGGCCTGGTCGGTCATCCTTAATGACGAAGAGCGCACCCGCGCGCTGGCCGAGAAGCGCGTGCTGGCCATGGAGGCGGCCCCCGAGGTGCTCGCCGATGCCATCGCTGAGGCGGGAGCATCGGTGGACTACGTGCCCGGCTGCAACCTGCCCTTCCTCATGTTCAACTGCGCCCGGCCGCCCTTCGACGATACCCGCGTGCGCCAGGCACTCCTGTACGCCCTGGACGTGGACTCTATGATCGGCCAGGTCATGGCCGGCCATGCCCGTCCGGCCACCTCGCTTCTGCCCGACTACTTCCGCGGCTACCACCGCGCCTCCACGGTGTACAGCTACGACCCGGAGAAGGCCCGCAAGCTTCTGGCAGAGGCGGGCGTGGAAGAGCTCACCCTTACCCTGCGCGTGAACGACAACTGGGTGAGCGCGCTGGCACCGATGATCATCGAGGACTGGAAGGCCGTGGGCGTGACCGCCGAGGCAGTGCCGCTGGATGCCGCAGCGCTGTTCGAGGACATCTCCACGCCACCAGAGGCCGCCACGCTGCTGCCCTTCGATGTGGTGCTCTCCCCCGGCGATCCGTCCTGCTTCGGCAACGATCCCGACCTCATCATGAGCTGGTGGTACGGCGACAATGTCTGGACGCGGGCCCGCACCTGCTGGGCCGCTACGCCCCAGTTCGCCGAGCTATCCGAGCTCATGGCCGAGGCGCGAGCCAGCATCGATGAGGCCGCCCAGCAGGATCTGTGGAACCAGTGCTTCGACATCATCGCCGCCGAGGCGCCGCTCTACCCGCTGTTCCACCGCGAGACAGCCACGGCCTACTACGACGGCCAGCTGGACGGCTACGACCCCATTGGGGCGACGGGGCTGCTATTCCTCGGCACGACCCCCATGAAGGAAGCACGGCCGATCTAGGAAAAGAGCTACCTTACTTCCAGAACAGCACCGTCTGCAGGAGGTCCTGGTAGGCCCAGGGGTACACGTCCGAATACCAGCCGGTCTCGGGCACGAGGCACAGCAGCAGGCTGTAGGTGACGCTCGCCGCCGCCAGCACGAGAAGCACCTTCAGCATGAGGTCGTAGCCGGTCCGCGCGTGGGAGAGCTGCTCGTTCACGACGAAGCACAGCAGCACCGAGGCCGCCAGGAACATGAAGCTGAAATCGGCATAATAGCGCTGGAGGATGCCCGCCAGTTCCGCATCGGCCAAGGCCACGACCACGCCAGAAGCCAGCAGCACCACGATCACGCCCATAATGGTGCGCGTCGAGCGCTGCCGCACCCGCATGCCCAGAATGCGCTTCGAGAACGCGAGCACCCACAGAAGCGGCAGACAGGCGAAGATGCCGCCGAAGGTGACCTCCTTGATGGTTTGGCCCATGTAGGTGGTGTCGAAGGGGGCCGGCTGGAGGAAGGGAAACACCCCCACCATGGAGGGCGGCTGCAGGAAGTAAGTGAAGAAGGCCGGCGCCAGGCGCCCCAGGTTCATGCCGCGCTTGGTCATATCGTTCACCGTGAGGTTGTAGTTGGCGCCGAAATCGGTCAGCGAGCCGAACCGCGCGTAGTTGTAGGCCATGATGCCGGCGGCCACCAGCAGGTAGGGCGCCACCAGGCAGGCGAACTCCCCCGCACCCGCCCGGGTGCGCAGCCGCCCCTCGGTGATGTAGGTGCGCCAGAACAGCGGAAAGGCCAGAAACGACAGCACCAGCAGCTGCGGTCGGCACCCGGCCACAAGAGCCATGCACAGCGACCCGGTGAACAGCCACGGACGGCGATGGCGCCCCACACTCCCTCGGTTCCAGCAGCACAGGCCCCACACCGAGAAGGCGAGCCCGCACATGATGGGCAGCGAATAGAAGGTGGGGAACTTCACCAGGTACAAGATGCCGCTACAGGCCACGAGCGGTATCTGCAACAGGAGGTACACACCGAGGGAAACCGAGCGGAAGTGGTAGCGGGCGAAGCGGTCGAGCAGAGCCGTGGCCCCCAGCACGAAGGCGATGGCCATAACGAGCACGCCGATGGCCGTGGGAAAGTTCGCCCCCGTGAGCAAATAGAAGGGCAGGTAGAACAGGAGCACCGGCACGACGCCGAAGTACACGTAGTAGTGGCCCTCGTAGTAGGCCACATCGAACAGGTAGGGCTCGCCGGTGGCCTTCTGGGCCTCATCCCGAGCACCCTTGTCGTAGGGATCTTCCATGTCCTGGAGCCACTGGGGCGGCTCTTCGTCCAGGTACAGACGCCCCTCGGCCATGGCCCGGGCCAGCTCGGCGTACTGCTGGGCATTGTCGCCGCCCACTTCGAAGGTGTTCACCACCGACGCTCCGTCCCAGGAGCCGTAGTTGTAGCTCGAGGTGGCCACGCCCACCAGGTTCGACCCGTAGAACAGAAATCCGGTCAGCAGCGCCACTTCCACCAACACGGCGAAAATGATACCCGCCTTGGACTTGCGGGGGTTCTCCACGATACGGATGCGGTAGATGGCCGATTTCGGACGGAAGCCGTAGCCCACGAGCATGACCATGAGCACGGCCGCGAAGCGCCAGCCGTTGAAGGCGAAGGGGCGATGGGCGTTCAGATACAGCCCGTCGAGCAGGATGGGGTAGGACACCTCGGCTCCCAGCTCCTCCCCCGCGATCTCGATGCGCAGGTTGTCCACGCGGCCGGCGGTCTGGAGGTTCACGAACTTGCTCTGCTCCACGTTCGTGGATATGTCGGCCAGGGGCACCCCCACGGTGTACTCCGTGGAGTCGAAGTAGGTCTGGTGGGCCCCATCCGTGAACTGGATCTTCACCGAGACCAGCTGGGCCGGTTGGCTCGCGGCGAAGTCCAGCTTGATGTTGTGCACCTCGGTATTGAGGTTCGAGAACTCCATGACGTGGTCCACGTCCGTGAGGCTGTAGGTGCCGTCCTCGTTCTGGGCCAGGGACAGCCGATCGGTGAGGTTGATAGTTTGGTAGCCGGCGCTGGCGAAGTAGTTCATATTGAAGACGAACACCTCGCAGGCGGCGGCCAATAGCGCGATGAGCGCCACGGCCCGAACCGCCCGCAGCAGGGTGCCGCGGTAGATGAGCATGAAATGCTCGAAGGTGTAGGCTATGTTCTCGCGCACAGTGGGCATGGGCCTATTATATAGAGAAAACCCGCACCCCTTCGCGGGATGCGGGTTTCAGAGGTTAAACGCCTTACCTCACGGGACGACCAACGGCGGCGAGGCCGCAACCTAGGCGAGCGCTTCCTTCACGTCCGCGTAGACGACCTCCGGGTCGCGGTCACCGTCGATGGTGACGAGCAACTCGCAGCCGCGGTAGTAGTCGATGAGCGGGCTCGTGGCAGTCTCGTACACATCCAGGCGGTTGCGCACGGTGGCCTCGTTGTCGTCGTCGCGCTGGTACATCTCGCCACCGCACTTCGGGCAGGTATCGCCGTCGGCGGCACTGCCGATGTAGCCGCAGTCGCGGCACATGCGACGGGAGGTGAGGCGGCCGACGATGACCTCAGGGTCAACGTCGATGAGCAGGGCGGCGTCCAAGGGGCGGCCCAGCTTGGAGAGCTCGGCGTCCAGCGCCACGGCCTGGGCCGAAGTGCGCGGGAAGCCGTCGAGGATGAAGCCGTTGGCGGTGTCGCCGTCCTGGAGGCGCTCGGTCACCAGGCCGATGATGACGTCATCGGGCACCAGATCACCAGCGTCCATGTAGGACTTGGCCTTCTGGCCGAGCGGCGTGCCCGCCTTCACCGCCGCGCGCAGCATGTCGCCGGTGGAGATGTGGGGCAGCTCGAACTCCGCTACCAGCTTGGCTGCCTGGGTGCCCTTGCCAGCACCGGGAGCCCCAAGAAGCACGATGTTCATGGAAACATCCTTTCGTTTCTACCTGCGGTTCCTCTTACTTGAAGAAACCTTCGTAGTTGTACATCTTCAGCTGACTCTCGATCTTGCTCATGGTGTCCAGGGCCACGCCGATCATGATGAGGATGGACGTGCCGCCGAACGCTTGGATAAGCTGGTTGTTCGTGAAGAAGAAGATGATGGTGGGCACCACGGCAATGGCCGCGATGAAGATGCCGCCGGGCAGTGTCACGCGATTGATGACGTTTTTGATGTACTGCACCGTGGCCGTGCCAGGACGCACGCCGGGAATGAAGCCGCCCTGCTTGCGGATGTTGTCAGCGGTCTCTTCGGGATTGAACACCATGGAGGTGTAGAAGTACGCGAAGAACACGATGAGCAGCACCGTGAGCACCCAGTTCAGCCAACCGGTGGAGCACCAGTTCGCGAACTCCGTCAGCCAGCCCACATTGAAGATGGCCGCCAGCTGGGCCGGGAAGTAGATGAGGCAGCTCGCGAAGATGATCGGGATAACGCCGGCCGCGTTCACCTTCAGCGGAATGTAGGTGGACTGACCGCCCATCATCTTGCGACCTTGCACGCGCTTGGCATAGTTCACCGGGATGCGGCGCTGGGCTCGCTCAACGAAGATGATGAGCGGGATGCACACCAGCACCACGGCCAGGATGACCAGGGTGAGGGCGATACCCGTGCCCAAGTCGCTCGTGAGGTTCACCGACGAGAAGATGGCGGAAGGCACACGGGACACGATGCTCACGAAGATGATGAGCGACATGCCGTTGCCGATGCCGCGCTGAGTGATCAGCTCGCCCATCCACATGATGAACGCCGTGCCGGCCACGAGGGTGAACACGATGATGGCATCCGTGAGCAGCTCGGGCACCTCGGTGGAGAACTGCACGCCGTAGGCCGGGGACTTGAACAGCAGCAAGTAGCCGACCGCGTTGATGAGGCCCAGGCCCAACGTGAGATAACGGGTGACCTGGGTGATCTTACGACGCCCGGTATCGCCCTCGCGGGCCCAGCGGCCCACGGCGGGAATGACGCCCTGCATCAGCTGCATGATGATGGATGCGGTGATGTAGGGCATGATCCCAAGGGAGAACACCGAGAAGTTCGACAGCGCGCCGCCGGTGAACAGATCCAGCATGGTCATAGCCACACCGGTGTCCTGGAAGGCCGTGGCAAACTCGTGGAAGGGAATGCCCGGGACCGGCACATAGGCCCCGAAGCGGTAGAGCGCGAGAATCGCCAACGTGAAGAGGATCTTCTTGCGCAGCTCCGGAACCTTGAATGCGTCAAGAATTGACCTTAGCAAGGCTCTTCGACCTTTCCTCCGGCCGCCTCGATCTTCGCCTTGGCGGTAGCGGACACCTTATCCACGCGCACGGTGAGAGGCTTGGTGATCTCACCGTCGCCGAGCACCTTCACGAGAGCGTCGGCGTGCTTGATGATGCCCTTGGCCTTCAGGGAATCGCCGTCCACCACGTCGCCGGCCTCGAACTTGGCGTCCAGGCGGCTCACGTTGACGGGCAGGTACTCAACACGGTTGAAGTTGCGGAAGCCGGGCAGCTTCGGCAGGCGACGGGCCAGCGGAGTCTGGCCGCCCTCGAAGCCGGCGCCCTTGCCGCCGCCAGCGCGGGACTTCTGGCCGTTCATGCCGCGACCGGCGGTCTTGCCGGTGCCAGAAGCAGGGCCGCGGCCCACGCGCTTGCGGTTCTTGGTGGAGCCAGCAGCAGGCTTCAGATCCTTAAGTTCCATGTTGTTCTTTCTCCTTTGTTTCGCTTTCCGACCAGGTGTTTTCTTAATTCTGACCGGTGCTGGCAGCTCGCCGCCAGCAAACTTCCTTCTATCATGGCAACGGCGCACCCGTTTTCGAGTGCGCCGGAAACCATCAAATGGGGTGCGAGAAGATTTAGATCTCCTCGACGGTGATGAGGTGCTTCACGGTGAAGATCATGCCGCGCACGCTCTCGTTGTCGACCTGATCGACGGTGTCGCCGATGTGGTGCAGGCCCAGGGCGCGCAGGGTGCGGCCCTGATTCGGCTTGCGGCCGATGGGGCTCTTGACCTGGGTCAGACGCAGGGTCTTCTTCGTCTCAGCCATTAGTTCTCCTTCCCGCCGAACATCTCGGCCACGGAGATACCACGGCGAGCGGCAACCTCGGCCGGGCTCTCCATGTTCTTGAGACCCTCGGCAGCGGCCTTCACGATGTTCATGGCGTTGTTGGTGCCGAGCGACTTGGTGATGACGTTCTGCACGCCCGCAAGCTCCATGATGGCGCGGACCGGGCCGCCGGCCAGAACACCGGTACCGGGAACGGCCGGCTTGATGAGCACGCGGCCGGCACCGTACTCGCCCATGATCTCATGGGGCACGGAGCCCTCGGCGGTGACGGGCACGGTGAACATGTTCTTCTTCGCGTCCTCGACGCCCTTCTTGATGGCGGTGGGCACTTCCTGGGACTTGCCCATGCCCACGCCCACGCGGCCGTTGCCGTCGCCCACGACCACGAGCGCGGTCAGGCCGAAGCGGCGGCCGCCCTTGACGACCTTGGACACGCGGTTGATGAAAACGACGCGCTCCTGCAGCTCAGGAGTAGTGCTCTCCTGCTGACGGTTGTTGTTACGAGCCATATGCCAAACCCCTTCTAGAATTTCAATCCGGCTTCGCGGGCAGCGTCGGCCAGAGCCTTGATGCGCCCGTGATACAGGTTGCCGCCACGGTCGAACACAACTTCCGTCACGCCCTTCTCCTGGGCCAGCTTGCCGACGATGGCGCCGAGCTCAGCTGCGCCCTCGACGGTGGCGCCGGACTTGCCGGTGGCCTTGAAGTCGGGGCCGAGAGTGGACACACCGCAGATGGTGACATGGGCCACGTCATCGATGACCTGAGCGTAGATGTTGCTGTTGCTGCGCGTCACGCAAAGGCGCGGACGGGCTGCAGTGCCGGAGATCTTACCGCGGACGCGACGATGGCGACGGGCGAGACCGGCCTGCTTCTTCTGTTGCTTATTCATAGGTTAATCCCTTCAATCAGCTACCGAGTAGGCTTAGTCTTTGCCGGCCTTGCCAGCCTTGCGGCGGACATGCTCGCCCTCGTAGCGGATGCCCTTGCCCTTGTAGGGCTCCGGCTTGCGCCACTTGCGGATGTTCGCGGCAACCTGGCCGACCTGCTCCTTGCTCGGGCCGGAGACCACGATCTCGGTCTGGGAGGGAACCTCGAAGGCAATGCCCTCGGGAGCCTCCACCAGCACCGGGTGGGAGTAGCCGAGCTGCATCTCGAGGTCCTTGCCCTTGAGAGCGGCACGGTAGCCGACGCCGACGAGCTGCAGCTTCTTGGAGAAGCCGGCGGACACGCCCTCCACCATGTTGGCGAGCAGCGTGCGAGTCAGGCCGTGAGCGCTCTTGGACTCACGGGTGTCGTCGGGGCGGGTCACGATGAGCTCGTCGCCCTCGCGGACGATGGTCATGGACGGAAGGAACGTGCGGGTCAATTCGCCCTTGGGGCCCTTCACCGTCACCGTCTGGCCGTCGATGGTCACATCGACGCCGGCAGGAACGGGAACGGGCATCTTACCGATACGAGACATAGGTCAATCCCTTCCTTTCCTACCACAGATAGGCGACAACCTCGCCGCCGATGCCCTCTTTACGGGCATCGCGGTCGGTCATCACGCCGCGGGACGTCGAAATAATGGCGCAGCCGAGACCGCCGAGCACGCGGGGCAGCTCGTCCTTGCCGGCGTAGATACGCAGGCCGGGCTTGGAGATGCGCTTGATGCCGCGGATGGTCTTGGCCTTCTTCGGGCCGTACTTGAGGGTGATCTCAAGGGTGGCGCGGGGCTCGCCGTCGATCACGTCGAAGCGCTGGATGTAGCCCTCCTGCTCCATGATGCGCACGATCTCGACGAGCTTCTTGCTCGACGGCATGGACACCGTCGCCTTGCCGGCAGACTGGCCGTTGCGCACGCGCGTCAGCATGTCTGCGATGGGGTCGGTCATTGTCATGTGGTTTCTCCTTTGATCCGTGATGAACCATGCGTTCGGTTCGTCGGCGCCCATAGCGCCTCCGCCTGTAACGCTGGCACACCCTGACGTGGGTCGGTTCCTACCAGGAAGCCTTGGTCACGCCGGGCAGCTCGCCTTTGTTAGCCAACTCACGCACGCAGATACGGCACAGGCCGAACTTGCGATAGTAGGCGCGGGGACGTCCGCAACGGGTGCAGCGGTTGTGCTGCCGCGTCGAGAACTTCGGTTCGCGCTTGGCTTTGGCGATCATCGATTTCTTAGCCATGCATTCCTTCTTTCTTATGCCTTCAAGCCCGCATTCCTTTTCGCGGACTCAAAACCTGAGGTTACGCGACGAGGGCTTCTGCCCTGCCGTTTTACTTGCTCTTGAACGGGAAGCCGAGCGCCGTCAGCAGCGCGAGGGCGCCCTCGTTCTCGCCGGCATTGGTGACAAAGGTGATGTCCATACCGCGGGTACGGTCGATCTTGTCGTACTCGATCTCGGGGAAGATCAGCTGCTCGGTGATGCCGAGCGTGTAGTTGCCGCGACCGTCGAAGCTCTTCGGCGAGATACCGCGGAAGTCGCGGACGCGGGGAAGAGCGGTGGCCAGCAGACGATCGAGGAACTCCCACATGCGGTCGCCGCGCAGGGTCACCTTGCAGCCGATGGCCTGGCCCTCGCGCACATGGAAGCCGGCGATGGACTTCTTCGCGCGGGTGACGCAGGGCTGCTGACCGGTGATGATGCGCATGTCGTTCATGGCGGCATCGAGCAGCTTGGAGTCGCCGGCGGCGGCGCCAACGCCCATGTTTACCACGATCTTCTCGAGGCGGGGCACGCAGTTCACGTTCTTGATGCCGAGCTGCTCAATGAGAGCCGGCACGATCTCGGTCGTGTACTTGACCTTCAGACGAGGGGTTTCAGCCATGTCTTCTCTTGCCTTTCTTCGATGGATTAAACGCGGGATTTCCGACCCCGCGTCCCTGGGACCTTCCCAGGGCCATAGCGCGCGAGCGCGCGATTGGATATTGTCCCACAAGCGGGCACTCTATCCAAGGAAAAATCCGCCCGCTCTCAACGAACGGGCGGATTTTCACGAAAACTCTACTCGGCAGCCGGGATGTCCTTGCCGCACTTCTTGCAGACGCGGACGAGCTTGCCCTCGTCGCGGCGACGGGCCACACGGGTGGCCTCACCGCAGCTCGGGCACACGAGCATCACGTTGGAGACGTGGATCGGGGCCTCAAGGGAGGAAATGCCGCCCTGGGGATTCTGCTGGGTGGGACGCATGGCCTTCTTGACCATGTTCACCTTCTCGACCACCACGCGGGACTTCTCGGGGACGGAACGGAGCACCTTGCCGGTCTTGCCGCGGTCCTTGCCGGTGATCACCTTGACGGTGTCGCCCTTGCGGATCGTCATCTTGTTCTGAGCCATTCTGACACCTCCCTTACAGCGTTTCCGGTGCCAGAGACACGATCTTCATGTACTTCTTGTCGCGCAGCTCGCGCGCCACGGGCCCGAAGATACGGGTGCCACGGGGGGAGCCGTCGTTATTGATCAGCACAGCGGCGTTCTGATCGAAGCGGATGTAGGAGCCGTCGGCGCGACGAACTTCCTTCTTCACGCGCACGATCACGCAGCGCACGACCTCGCCCTTTTTGACGTTGCCGTTGGGCATCGCTTCCTTGACGCTGCAGATGATCACGTCACCGAGGCCCGCATAGCGGCGCTTAGAGCCGCCCAGGACCTTGATGCACTGCACCTTGCGAGCGCCGGAGTTGTCGGCCACGGCGAGCATGGATTGCATCTGAATCATGTGATGTTCCTAACTTTCCTTAACAATAGCCTTCGTGCCGGGGCACTAAAACTATTTGGCCTTCTCGACGATCTTCACGAGGCGCCAGCGCTTCATCTTGGACAGCGGGCGCGTCTCCATGATCTGAACGGTGTCGCCGATACCGGCCTCGTTGTTCTCGTCATGGGCATGGAACTTCTTGGTGGAGGTAATCATCTTCTTGTAGATGGGGTGGGGCTTGCGCTCCTCCACAGCCACCACGATGGTCTTGTCGTTGGCGTCGCTGACCACGATGCCCTGACGGACCTTACGCAGGTTACGCTCTTCAGTCATTGTTTGCACCTTCCTTGATCTACGCGCTCAGCTCGCGAGCCCGCATCTCAGTCATGATGCGCGCGATGTCCTTCTTAACCTGCTTCACGCGGGCGGTGTTGTCAAGCTGGCTCGTGGCCATCTGGAAGCGAAGGTTGAACAGCTCAGCCTTGGCCTCCTTCAACTTCACCTGCAGGTCCTCGGCAGAAAGTTCACGAATCTCTGCTGCTTTCATTATTGCTGCCCCTCCGTTTCACGAGTGACGATCTTGCACTTGATGGGCAGCTTGTTGATGGCCAAACGAAGTGCCTCGCGGGCGGTCTCATCGTCCACACCGGCGATCTCGAACATGATGCGGCCCGGCTTCACGACAGCAACCCAGCCCTCGGGGTTGCCCTTACCGGAACCCATGCGGGTCTCGGCGGGCTTGGAGGTGATGGGCTTGTCGGGGAAGATGGTGATCCACACCTTACCGCCACGCTTCATGTGACGGGTCATGGCGATACGAGCAGCCTCGATCTGACGGTTGGTGATCCAGTGAGCCTCGAGGGCCTGGATACCGTACTCACCGTGGTTCAGGCGCGTGCCACCCTTGGCCTTGCCCTTCATGGAACCACGCTGCACCTTGCGGTGCTTGACGCGCTTAGGTACGAGCATTTACTTGTCACCCCTCTCGCGGCGATCGTTACGACGGGAACGGCTCGGGCGGGAAGAGCCCTCGAGCGCGGGCTGGGGGGCCTTCTGGCCCGGCAGCACCTCGCCGTGGTACACCCACACCTGCACGCCGATGGAGCCCATGGTAGTGGCGGCGGTGGCGAAGCCGTAGTCGATCTTCGCACGGAGGGTGTGCAGCGGCACGCGGCCCTCGCGGTACCACTCGCGGCGGCTCATCTCGGCACCGCCCAGACGGCCGGAGCACTGGATACGGATACCCTTGGCGCCGGACTTCATGGCGGACTGCACGGCCTTGCGCATGGCGCGGCGGAAGGCCACGCGGCCCTCGAGCTGCTCGGCCACGGACTGGGCGATCAGCTCGGCATCCAGCTCGGGACGCTTCACCTCGATCACGTCGATGGAGACCGGGCCGTTGGCGACCTTCTCCAGGTCCTTGCGCAGGGCGTCGATCTCGGCGCCCTTCTTGCCGATGACCACGCCGGGACGGGCGGTGGTGATGGCGACCTTGATCTTGTCGCCGGCACGCTCGATCTCCACCTTGGAGACGGAGGCGCGGGCGAGGCGCGCATCGAGGAACTTGCGGATGGCAATGTCGTTCTCAAGCGTGGCGGCGTAGTCCTTGCCGGCGTACCAGCGGCTGCGCCAATCCTCGGTGATACCGAGGCGGAATCCGGTAGGGCTTACTTTCTGACCCATTCCTTATGCCTCCTCTCGGGGTGCGACGATGATGGTGATGTGGCACGTGCGCTTGTTGATGCGCGACGCGGAGCCCTTGGCGCGGGGACGAATGCGCTTCAGGGTGGGACCCTCGTCGACAAACGCGGTCTTCACGACCAGGTTGTCGGCGCGAAGGTGGTTGTTGTGCTCGGCGTTGGCCACGGCGGAGTTCAGCGTCTTCACAACGACCTCGGCGGCGGCGCGCTCGCAGAAGGCCAGGATCTCGCGGGCCTGGGCAACGGACTTGCCGCGAACCAGGTCGACCACGACGCGGGCCTTGCGGGGAGCGATACGGACGTAACGCGATACTGCTTTAGTTTCCATGTAACTTCTCACCTATGCCCTATCGCTTCTTCTTGTCGGCCGCATGACCCTTGAAGGTACGGGTCGGCGAGAACTCGCCCAGCTTGTGGCCAACCATAGACTCGGTAACATAGACCGGCACGTGCTTGCGACCATCGTACACGGCGATGGTGTGGCCCACCATTTCCGGGAAGATGGTGCTGGCGCGGGACCAGGTCTTGATGACGTTCTTTTCGCCCGCCGCGTTCATTGCCTCGATACGGGCAAGCAGGCGCGGCTCTACGAAAGGACCCTTTTTCAAACTTCTGCTCACTTAAGACTCCTTCTATTCCGCTACTTCTTGCGACGACGGATGATGAGACGGCTGGAAGCCTTCTTCGGGTTGCGGGTGCGATGGCCCTTGGTGGGCACGCCCCACGGGGTGACCGGGTGACGACCGGCGGACTTGTTCTTGCCCTCGCCGCCGCCGTGCGGGTGGTCGACCGGGTTCATGACGGTACCGCGGACAGTCGGACGGACGCCCATCCAACGCTTGCGGCCGGCCTTGCCGATCTTGATGTTGGAGTGCTCGGCATTGCCCACCTCGCCGATGGTGGCGCGGCAGGTGATCAGCACGCGGCGCATCTCGGAAGAGGGCATGCGCAGGATGGCGTAGTTGCCCTCCTTGCCCATGAGCTGGATGGAGGTGCCGGCGGAACGGGCGATGGCGGCACCCTTGCCGGGCTGCAGTTCCACGTTGTGGATGAGCGTACCGACCGGGATGTTGGCCAAGGGCAGCGCGTTGCCGGGCTTGATGTCGGCATCGGGGCCGGAAACCACGATGTCGCCCACCTTCAGGCCCTTCGGGTGGATGATGTAGCGCTTCTCGCCGTCAACATAGTGCAGCAGAGCGATACGGGCGGAACGGTTGGGGTCGTACTCGATGGTCGCGACCTTGGCGGGCACGCCGTCCTTGTTCCGCTTGAAGTCGATGATGCGGTAGCGCTGCTTGTTGCCGCCGCCCTGGTGACGGACGGTGATGCGACCGTAGCAGTTACGACCGGCCTTCTTCGGCTTCGGGGCCAGCAGAGACTTCTCCGGCTTGGACGTGGTGATCTCCGCGAAGTCGGAGACCGTCTGAAAACGTCGGCCGGGGCTCGTCGGCTTGTACTGTTTGATTCCCACAGTAACAACCTTTCTTAACCTCGGGCTTCCCCACCGCTCCGGCCGGTAACGGCAACCGGTGCGCGTGACGTTGCCCCTTACTTCGGACCTTCCGCTCGCGCGCCTCTCCGCACACCGGAAGCTCCCCTACTTTAAGTGGTCAGGCGATTGCCGATCGGCGCAGATGGAGGCTCTCCGTCGCGACGCCGTCTAACCACGCGTCCGGGTGTATCCATAGGCACATAGACGCAAAGATGCATTATAGGCGTGGCATGCGGGGGTTTCAAGAAGTTTTTCCCAGACGGCGCGACCGTCACATTTCGCGCACATGCGGGGAGCTCGCCGAACCTGGGCGGGAAGAGGGCCCCGGGGACGCCTCGCGGGAGGCCGCACGAAGCGAGCCGGCGCCGGGCGGCCGGCGACGGGCGGCCCGAGGCAGAAAGCCACCGAGCGGAAGCCGTGCTCGCTGGCGGGAACGCCGGGGGTCACGGGGGACGCTCGCTGATGGGGATTGCGGTGGGGAGCCGCACTCGCTGATGGGGGCTGCGCGGAGAGGAGCGGTGCCCGCCAGCGGGAGCTCCGGGGGACACGGGGCGCTCGCTGGCGGGGCCGCGCGGGCCACGGGACGCCACGTTCGCTGGCGGGGCCGCGCGGGGGGCCGCCTGTTGGCCGGGGCTGGACACCGCCGGGGAGGGGCACCAAACCGCACATTTGCGACATATCCGGGAGGGAAGATGGCGCAAAATGACAGTTTGGTGTCAGCAAAGCAATGCCAGTCCTTTGCCGACCTGGCCTTTCTTGGGCTTTTACAGTCCAGAGTGGATATTGGAGACAGCATTGAAGCACCAAACAGCCTGTATGCGACAGAAATGTTTTGCTCCATGTCGCAAACGGGTTGTTTGGTGCTCCTCTCCCAATTGCGAGCCGCGTGGGGCTAACGTCCCTTGCGGATGCCGCCCTTGCGGCCATTAGCCTTGGGCGGCTTGCCCCCGCGCGGAGGTTTGGCGGAGTCGAGGTGACCGAGCGCGGCAGCCTTCGGGGGCTTACCAGGCCTTCTCCCGCCCGCGGAGCACCGGCTGTCCGGGCCTCCCCCGCTTGCGGTGCGCCGGCTACCGAAGTGCGCCTCTGTAGAGGCACCGGACGTGCGGGCATTGGGCCTCGACGGCTTTCGCGCCCTCCCCTTGCCGCCTCTGCCCTTGCTGCCCTTGCCGCCGCTGCCTCCCCGGCCGGCATCGACCTCGCTCTTTCCGTTGCACGGAACGCCCTCTTTTCCATCGCGCTTCTTGGGGCGAATGGGGCGGATGAGGCAGCCCTCGTCCCAGCCGATGAGGTCTTGGCGGCCGGCCTTCTCCAGCGCCTCGCGCACCAGGTCGTAGTTGGCGGGGTTGCGATACTGGATGAGCGCGCGCTGCATGGCCTTCTCGCGAGGGCTTCTCGGCACGTAGACGGGCTCCATGGTCAGCGGGTTGAGACCCGTGTAGTACATGCACGTGGAGATGGTGGAGGGCGTGGGGTAGAAGTCCTGCACCTGCTCGGGATTGAAGCCCATGTCGCGCACGTACTCTGCCAGCTCGATAGCCTCGGCAAGCGTGCTGCCCGGGTGCGAGCTCATGAGATAGGGCACGACGAACTGCTGCTTGCCCGTTGCCCGGTTCGCCTCCTCGAAGGCCTCGCAGAAGGCGTCGTAGACGGCTCGCGGCGGCTTGCCCATGGCGGCCAGCACCCTATCGGACACATGCTCGGGGGCCACACGCAGCTGGCCGGACACGTGGTGGGCAGCCAGCTCGTGCAGGAAGGTGCAATCCGGGTCGGGGTCGGCCATGACGTAGTCGAAGCGGATGCCGCTGCGCACGAACACCTTCTTCACCCCGGGCAGGCGCCGCAGCTTGCGCAGGAGGCCCGTGTAGTCACGGTGGTCGACCTTCAGGGCCGGACAGAGCTTCGTGCCCAGGCAGCGGCGGTCGACGCAGGCGCCCCGGGCACGCTGCCTGGCACAGGCCGGCCCGCGGAAGTTCGCTGTGGGACCGCCCACGTCGTTGATGTAGCCCTTGAAGTCGGGCTCGGCGGTCATGGCGCGGGCCTCTTCCAAAAGCGACTCGTGGGAGCGGCCCGTGACGATGCGCCCCTGATGGAAAGTGAGTGCGCAGAAGGAGCATTCGCCGAAGCAACCGCGACAGGAAGTGAGGGAGAACTTCACCTCGGAAAGGGCCGGCACGCCGCCGGCCTCGTCGTAGGACGGATGCCACGTGCGGGCGTAGGGCAGCCGGTAGACGGCGTCCATCTCGTTTTGGGTCAGCGGGGCAGCGGGCGGATTCTGCACCACGTACACGCCGTGAGGATAGGCCTCCACCAGCCGCCCTCCCTTCACCGGATCGCTCTCGCGGTACTGGATGGCAAAGCTCTCCGCGAAGGCGCGCTTGCTGGCGGACGCCTCCTCCCAACTCGGCAGCATCTGGTAGTCCACCACATGATCCAGCGAGCGAGTGCGGTACACCGTGCCGTCGATGAAGGTGAGGTCCTCCACCGCAAGACCGGCGGCGAGCGCATCGGCGATCTCCACGATGGAGCGCTCCCCCATGCCGTAGGAGATGAGATCGGCCCCCGAATCCATGAGGATAGAGCGTTTGAGCGAGTCGGACCAGTAGTCATAGTGAGCCAGACGGCGCAGGCTCGCTTCGATGCCGCCTAAGATGATGGGCGCTTTCTTGAAGGTACGGCGGATGAGATTGGAATACACCACCGCCGCGTGGTTGGGCCGCGCCCCGCTGCGGCCACCGGGAGTGTAGGCGTCGTCATGGCGGCGCTTCTTGTTCACGGTGTAGTGGTTCACCATGGAGTCCATGTTGCCCGCCGACACGAGGAAACCCAAGCGCGGCTCGCCGAACACGGCGATGCTCTCGGGGTCGCTCCAATCGGGCTGGGCGATGACGCCCACCTTGTAGCCGTGGGCCTCCAGCACGCGAGTGATGATGGCGCTTCCGAAGGAGGGGTGATCCACGTAGGCGTCGCCCGAGACATAGACGAAATCGAGCTCGTCCCAGCCGCGTTCGTCGGCCTCGGCCCGCGTGGTGGGCAAGAAGGCCGAGGCGGGCACAGAGCTGCGCGATGGCCGGGGACTGGCCTTCTCGTCCTTCGGAGATATCGGGCGCTTCGATGGGGTTTTCTTCGACACAGCTACCTTCTTCATAGAAAGGGGCGGGGAAGCTCCCCGCCCTGGCAGATCTTATGGCATAGGGTCGCCCGGGAGGGCGCGCCAGCTAGTTCTCGTCGGTCTTCGCGTCTGCGGCCGGCTCCTCGACCGCCGCTTCGGCCGCCGCTTCGGGCGCAGGCTCGGCGGCGGGGGTCTCGACGGCAGCAGGGGCGGCCACGGGAGCCGCGGGGGCCTCGGCCACGGTGATCTTGGCGTTGGCGGCCACGAAGCGGGCGGCCTTCAGGCGCTCGGCGGTCTCACGCAGGGCGAAGCCGCGGCCCGAATCCTCCAGCTGCTGGCGCATCATCTTCGGGTTGGCCTGCGGGTTCATGCCGTAGCAAGCGTCCTCCAGATCCTTGTCGGTCAGGGTCATGCGCTCGTGGCGGAACACGGCGTCCAGGCAGAAGCCCTGCACCAGCACCTCGCGGGTCTGCATCATGAGCATCATGCCGAACTGCTGCTCGCCGCCATTGGCCTCGATGAACTGCTCCCAGGTCATACCCGCCTGCTGCAGCTCCATGCGCAGGTTCTGCACCAGATGGTCGCGGGTAGCCTCGTAGATCTCGTCGGCGATGCGGCCGCTGAAGCGGCTCGTCAGCTTGCCCACCGCTATCTGCTGCACGTAGCCCTCGTAGGCCTCGCGCTGCTGGGCCTCGAATACGCGGCGCATGTCATCGCGCAGCGCCTGCACGCTGGCGAACATGGGCATGTTGGCCTCCACCCACGCATCGTCGATGATGGGCGTGACCTCCTTCTGCACGTTGTTCACCGTCACCGTGCACTGGATGGGCTTCATAGTCACCTCGCCGTCCTCCATGCCGAGAGGCGCGTCGAAGGTGAACTCCTTGGTCTGGCCCGGCTCCATGCCCACCATCTCGGCATCGAAGCCCTCGGGCATAAAGCCGCGGCCCAGGATGTAAGTGCGATCGGTGCAGGTGAGCGCCTTGATTTCCTCGTCGCCGTCCATGCATTTCATGGCAATGGAGCACGCGTCGCCCGCCGTCAGCGGATGGGGATCACTCACCTCGTACACCACGGAGTTGGCCGCCAGCTCCTCCATCTGCTTCTCGATGGGCGATTCGTCGAACACGAAGGGCTGCACCGTGACCTCGACCGGATCGTAGGAAGACAGCTCGTAGGTGGGCTTCACGGTCACGCTCAGCGTGAAGGAGAACTTCTTGCCGCGCTCGAACTTCGTGGCGGGCGTGGCCTTGGGCGGGAAAGCGGGCACGAGGTTGCGGCGGTCGAGGGCGCGGGGCACGAGCACCTCGATGGCGCTCGTCTCGACGATCTTGTCCAGATCGGCGATGCCCATCTGCTCCTGGCACAGCTGCTCGATGGTCTTGCCAGGCTGGGGGCGCACGCCCATGGACAGCGCAAAGGCCTCGCCGGCCTCCTTCAAGGCATTGTTCACCTCGATGGCCGTCGCCTCGCAGTCGAGCTTGATGACACCGTCGGCCAGCTTCTTCTCGGTTACTTTCACGGTTGAATGCTCCTTCTCCATGAACGGGGGCCGCTCCTGTGCGACCCCTCAAAAGGTTTGGGGGCTATGGTAGCACAAGGCGGCACGGACCCATCGCCCGCATGGGGAAGCCCACAAATAAGCAGCGCGCGAAGGCCCCATGGACCCGCGCAACTCCAGCCCTATACCGCAATCGAAAACCAGCGTCCGAGCAACCGCGCTCGCCGAAAGCCGCCCCGCCCCCTCTCATCCGGTGCCCCCGCCTCTGCCGTTGGCGGACAGCCTCCCAACGCTGAGGAGTTTCGAAACCCGAGGGCAACATCGAGCCCTATGATAGGAGGCGCCCCCGCAAGAGAGCAGAAGAGGGCATCGCCCTGAAAAGGAGGCCCCGTGCCGCACAACCGACAGAAGAAGATCGCGCTCGTGAACGACTATACCGGGTTCGGGCGCTGCTCGGTGGCCGTGCAGCTGCCGATCATCTCGCACCTGGGCGTGCAGTGCTGCCCGCTGCCAACGGCGGTGCTTTCCAACCACACCATGTTCGACAGCTTCAGCATCCAGGATTTCACCGCACACATGGAAGAGCACATCGCCGAGTGGCGCAAGCTGGATCTGCGGTTCGCGAGCATCTGCACGGGGTTTCTCGGCTCGGCCGACCAGATCGCCATCGTCGACGAGTTCATCCGCGAGTTCGCGGAAGCGGGTACCACCGTGGTGGTCGATCCGGTGATGGGCGATTACGGGCGCCCTTACGCCACTTACACGCCGGATATGTGCGCGCGCATGGGCGAGCTGGCGGCCCGCGCCGACATCATGACGCCGAACCTCACCGAGGCCTGCATTCTGGCCGGCGAGCCCTATCGCGCCGATGCGAGCCTGGAGGACGTGGCCGCCCTGGCCGAGCGGCTGAGCGAGGCCGGCCCCACCCGGGTGGTCATTACCGGCAACGTGCGTGACGGGCAGGTGGTGAACGTGGGGTTCCAGCGCGGCGAAGGTTCCTTTACCGTGGCCACGCCCCAGTGCGGCGGCGATCGCTCGGGCACCGGGGATGTGTTCGCGGCCATCATCGCCGCCGACGCGGTGAACGGCATTGCCTTCCGCGCCTCGGTGGAGCGGGCGGCGGCCTTCGTCGGGCGATGCATCGAGCGTTCGGCGGAGATGGGCATCCCCGTCACTGACGGGGTGGCCTTCGAGGAAGTTATTCGGGAACTGGACTAACCGCCGCCGGTGCGGGCGGGAAGCCCCGCGTCGGAGAAGAGAAGCCGAAGGAGGCACAAGACCCATGACACGCACCATGACCCTGCTGTACGAGGTGTATGACGGCCTGTACGTGAACCTGACGAACCGCTGCTCGTGCCGCTGCACGTTCTGCCTGCGCAGCCAGGGCGAGAGCGTGTGCGGCTCCGCCAGCCTGTGGCTTGAGCGCGAGCCCACTTTCGAGGAAGTGCGCGACGAGTTCGCGAAGTTCGACATGAGCCGCTACGACGAAGTGGTCTTCTGCGGCTTCGGCGAGCCCACCGAGGCCTGGGAGGTGCTGAAGCGGGTGGCCGCCTATGTGAAGGAGGCCTTCGGGCTGCCGGTGCGCGTGAACACCAACGGCCAGGGCTCGCTCATCTGCGGACGCGACATCGCACCGGAGTTCGCGGGGCTGGTGGACGCGGTGTCCATCTCGCTGAACACGCCGAATCCCGAGCGCTACGCCGAGCTCACGCGCAGCCGGTTCGGAGAGGCGGCCTTCCCCGCCATGCTCGATTTCGCCCGCGAGGTGAAGCGCTACGTGCCGAGTGTGACCATGACCACCGTGGAGACGACCCTGACCCCCGAGGAGGAAGCGGAGTGCCAACGCATCTGCGACGAGCTGGGGGTGAACTACCGCATCCGCCTGTGGGTGGAAGAGGGCAAGGTCACGAAGTAGCGAGCAGCCGAGGCAACGGAGGCCGCTGACCCCGGCGAGGGGGTCAGCGCGCAGATTCCGCAGCGACGGGAACAGTCCACTGGGCTGTTCCCCAAGGCGATGACCTGCCCGAGCGCAGTGCCCCCTTGCCGGGGTCAGCGGCCGGGCGGCCCCTACTCGTTCGACTTCAAGCTTTCCACCATGTCGATCTTCGCCAGCTTGGGCCGCATGGCAGCCATCACCACGGCCGTGAACACCATGGTGAGCGCAAAGGCGACGGCGAAGCTGACGGCGTGAATAGTGCGCCCGAACATCACCTGGTCCACCTCGGCGGTGACCACCACGAATCCCTCCAGCACCACGCCGAGCCCCAGCCCCACAAGCGCCCCCAGGATAGTGAGCAGCACGATCTCGCGGAAGATGTAGGCGTTCACCTCCCGCGGCGTGAAGCCGAGCACCTTCAAGGTGGCGATCTCGCGGGCCCGCTCGGTGATGTTGATGTTCGTGAGGTTGTACAGCACGATGAAGGCCAGGGCCGCGGCGGCCACCACGAGTACCACCACGATCATGTTCACCGACTTCAGCATCTGGCGATAGGAATCGATGACCTCGTCGTTGAAGGCCACCGTATCCACGGCCCCGGTGGCCCGCAGCGCCTCGGAGAGGGCTGCGCGCTCGGCGGCGTCATCGGTGGCCCGGGCGTACACGGTCAAGTTCGCCGGCTCCTCGCCGAAAGTGCGCTCGAAGACCGCGGGCGTCACGAAGGCGTAGTCGCCGATGTAGTTCTCGACGACGGCGGCCACGGGCACGGTGTAGGTAACGGCCGTGGCGTTGCCCAGGTCGTCCTGCTCGGCGAAGGTGATCTCGTCGCCGGCGGCCACGCCGAGCTTGGTGGCGAGCTTCTCGGTAATGACAGCGCCATCGTCGGTCAGGTCGCGCGTCTCATGGCCCTCGCGGGCGCGGAAGTGCCAGAGCCCCTGGAAGGCCAGGGGGTCGTCGGGGGCCACAATGGTGGTCATGGCCTCGGTGCCATTGGCACCCACCGCGATCAGGGAGGCCTCGGTGGCCCGTACGGCCACGGGAAGCCGGCCCTCATCGTCCAGCAGGACGCGGGCGGCCTCGCGATCGGCGTCGGAGGCATCCTCCTTCTCGGTTATGACGACGTTGTAGTCCACGATCTCGCCGTACTGCACATCGATGATGTCGTTGATGGAGTTCTGGAGCCCCAGGCCCGTGAGCAGCAGGGCCGTGCAGCCGGCAATGCCCACACAGGTCATGACGAGGCGCCGCTTGTAGCGGAAGATGTTGCGGAAGGTGACCTTCCACGAGAACGACAGGCGCCGCCACAGGGGACCGACCCGTTCCAGGAGGATGCGCTTGCCCGCCTTGGGGGCCGGCGGCTGCATGAGGGCGGCCGGGGTCTCGCGCAGAGTGGCTGCCGCGGCCGCCCAGGTAGCGGCCAAGGTGATGCCCACGCCGATGCCGGCGGCGGCCAGGGCGATGGGCCAATCGACGATCAACGGGCCGCTCGGTACGTAGTAGACGATGGAATAGGCCTCCATAACGACCCATGGCAGCAGCTGGGAGAGGGCCCCGATGCCGACGATGCTGCCGAGGCCGGCAGCCAAAGCCGCATAGATGAGGTACTTCGACGTGATGCGGCCCCGGGAGTATCCGAGGGCCTTGAAGGTGCCGATGAGCATGCGCTCCTCCTCCACCATGCGGGTCATGGTGGTAAGGGCCACCAAGGCGGCCACAAGGAAGAAGATGAGCGGGAAAAAGGAGGCGATGGCATCGACGCGAGCGGCATCGTTCTCGAAGCTGACCAGCCCGAAATTCTTGGATCGATCCATGACGAGCCAATCTGGCGGCTCGATGTCATCGATCTTTTGCTGGGCGTCGGCCAACTCCCGCTCGGCCTCATCGAGTTTCTCGTTGGCCTCGGCGGCCGCAACATCGTAGTCGGCCACGCCCTGTTCGTACGCGGCGCGGCCCGCTTCCAGGTCGGCTTTGGCCTGCTCGTACTCGGCACGGCCCTCCTGAAGGCGAGCCGTGCCCTCTTCCACATCCAGCTTGCCCTGGTCGAGCTGCTTCCGGGCCGCGGCCATCTGCTCGTCGGCGGCCGTGCGCTGGGCCGCAAGCTGGGCCTTGGCCTCGTCCAGGGCCGCAGCTGCTGCGGCGATATCGGCGATGTTCTTCTCCAGCTCCGCCTTCTGGGCCTCAAGCTGGGCCCGCTGCTCGTCGGGAAGCTCGGGCGCGGCCAGGGCCGCCTCCACCTGGGCCACAGACGCCTCCAAAGTCGGCAGGGCCGCGTTCGCCTCGGCCAGGTTCGCCTCGTTGGCCTCCACCGCCGCCTGGGCCTCGGCGAACTGCGCCTCGGCATCGGCCCGGCGCTTCGCGAGGGCCTCAGTACCCTGGGCGTAGCGCTTCTCGCCGTCGCTGATCTTCTTCTCGCTGGCCGCCAGGGCGCTCGCCGCGGAATCCAGCTGGCGCTGGCCGTCATCCAGCTCGGCCTTGGCCGCGTCCAGCTCGGCACGGGCATCCCCCAGCTCGGTCTGGGCCCGGGCCTTCTCCTCCTCGAACTCGGCCCGGGCCTCGTCCAGATCGGCCTGGGCCTCGTCCTGAAGCCCGGCCACGCGGGCCTGCTCCCGCTCGGGGGCGATGGCCTCGATGGCGGCCACCACGGCGGACACGCGATCGTCGTAGGCGATGCTGTTCGCTGGCAGGTCGGCGGCGCCGGCCACGGTAAGATAGGCCTCCACGAAGGGCAGGTCGGGATCGAAATCCTCGGGCATCACGTACATGAACTGCTCGACGGCACCGGAGCCGATGGTCGATGTGCCCATGGCCGTGGAACTCACGTAGAGCGGCGAGTGCACCCGGCCCACCACAGTGAACTCCGTCCGCGCCAGGGTTCCGGCCCCCTCGCCCACCGAGGCGTCCACCACGATGACATCCCCCAGCTCCGAGGGCCCGCTCATGACCTTATCGTTGAAGATGACGCATTCTCCCGGAGCCGCCGGCCAGCGTCCCTCGGCCAGTTCGAGGCGATTTAAGTAGTCGCTGTCATCGGAGGCGACGGCGGAGCCCTCCTGAACGCTCGACGCCGCGCTCGGCGAGAGGGAGTGGACGCGCATGACGTACTGCTCGTCATTCATGCTGGCCAGCACATCGGCGGAATAGGCCCCCATGACCGCCTCCACACCGTCGACGGCCCGCAGGGCCTCGATATCTTCCTCGGTAAGCCCCAAGGTGGACACGACGCGCACGTCCATGAGAGCCGTGCCGTCGTAGTAGGCGTCGGCGGCCAGATTCATATCGGGCGGCGCCATGCGCAGGCCAGCGTAGAAGCCGGTGCCCAGGGCCACGATGGCCGCCAGGGCCACGAAGCGGCCGAGAGAGTGACGGATGGAGCGGACGACGTCCTTGCTGAAGGCCCTCATCGGCGCCCCTCCGCCTTCGCGAGGACGCTGCGGGCCGGTCGATCCCCTACCATTCCAGTACCTCGGCGGACAAGGGCGCCTCGTTGCGCTCCACTGCGGCCACAGAGCCCTCGCGCACATGAATGACCCGATCGGCGATGGCCGTGAAGGCGCTGTTATGGGTGACCACCACGACGGTGCGGCCCGTCGTGCGGCAGGTGTCCTGCAGAAGCCGCAGAATGGCCTTGCCAGTCTCAAAGTCCAGGGCACCCGTGGGCTCGTCGCACAGCAGCAGCTTGGGGTTCTTCGCCAGGGCGCGGGCGATGGCCACACGCTGCTGTTCGCCACCGGAGAGCTGTCCGGGGAAGTTGCGCGCCCGATCGGCGAGCCCCACGGCGGCCAGCACCTCATCGGCCGGCAGCGGATCACGGCATATCTGGCTCGCCAGCTCCACGTTCTCCCGGGCCGTGAGGTTCTGCACAAGGTTGTAGAACTGGAACACGAACCCGATATCGTGGCGGCGGTACTGGGTCAGCTGCCGACGATTGAAGGAGCTCACCTCGGCCCCGTCCAGCATGATGGTGCCCGAAGTGGCCGAGTCCATGCCGCCGAGCATGTTCAGCAGCGTCGTCTTGCCAGCGCCCGAGGGCCCCACGATGACGACGAATTCCCCTTGCTCTATCTGGAAGCTCATGGCGCGCACAGCGGCCACCGACACCTCGCCCATCTGGTACATCTTGCTCACATCGCGAAACTCAACGAACGCCATGCTGAACCTCACCTCATCTGTGCACCGCCCGCGCACGTCGACGGAGGCGGCCATCTTCCGTTGCGACTTACGATACACGAGAAGGGCCGCGTCCGAAAGCAAGCGGGGGGCAAATCAACAGAAGCGGCGCACGGGGAGGGC
This sequence comes from Adlercreutzia muris, assembly GCF_041223505.1. NCBI lineage: Bacteria > Bacillati > Actinomycetota > Coriobacteriia > Eggerthellales > Eggerthellaceae > Adlercreutzia > Adlercreutzia muris. The sequence continues at coordinate 241,471 of NZ_JBCLQK010000003.1, read as the reverse complement.
GCTGCGGTGGCCGTGAAAGAGCACGGGGCAGGCGAGAAGGGCGCCCATCGCCCGACGCGCCCGAGGCGCAGCCGGCTTCCATGGCTGTAGCTGCCGACGACGCGGCCGCTTCCGATATCGTGAGGGCCGATGCCGTCGAGGGCATCTTCTCCTACGATCAAGGCACCCTCACCGCCCATGAGGGTATCGCCGGTGTGTTCGCTAAGGCGGCGGCCGCGCTCTGCACCGCCATGCCCGCCGCCTAAGAGGCGCAACGTATTCCACCGACCATCGGGAATCGCCGCGCCTCCTCCCCTTGCGGCGCGTCCCGTGGCCGCAACGAGGCCCCGGGATATTCCGGGGGCCTCGTTGCACCTGGCACTCCCCTCGCATGCAAAGCGCCCCCGCCTCGGGTGAGGCGGGGGCGCCGTTCGTTCAGCCTATCGCTTGCAAGCGAAGACTAGCTGGCGAAGATCTCGATGGTCTCGCCCTCGGCCAGGGTGACCATGGCCTTCTTCCAGGTGCGGGTGCGACCCTCCTGGTAGCGAACGCGCTTCGGCTTCGACTTCACGTTCAGGGTGTTCACCTTGACCACCTTCACCTTGAAGATAGCCTCGATGGCCTGGCGAATCTCAACCTTGTTGGCGTCCTTGGCCACCTCGAAGGTGTACACGTTGTTCTCCATGGCATCGTAGCTGTGCTCCGTGATGACGGGGCGGATGATGACGTCGCGGGGATCCTTCTCCATTATGCAAGCACCTCCTCGATGCGGGCCAGGCACGGCTCGGCGATGACGAGCACCTTGTTGTCAATGAGCTCGTAGGTATTGATATCGCCCACCGGCAGGATGTTCACCTCGGGGATGTTGCGGAAGGACAGGAACGCCTCGATGTCCTCGTTGCCGATGACCACGCAGATGCGCTTGCCTTCCAGACCCAGGGCCTTGATCAGCGCCACGGCGTCCTTGGTGCAGGGCTTCTCGAAATCGAAGTCCTTGACCACCACGAGCTCGCCGTCGGCCAGCTTCGCGGACAGGGCGCTGCGCATGGCCAGCTTGATCTCCTTCTTGTTGACCTTCTGGTCGTAGGAGCGGGTGTGCGGGCCGAACACGGTACCGCCGCCAGCCCACTGGGGAGCGCGGATGGTACCCTGGCGGGCACGACCGGTGCCCTTCTGACGCCACGGCTTCTTGCCGCCGCCGCGGACCATGCCGCGGGTGCGCGTGTTAGCGGTGCCCTGACGCCAACCGGCCTGCTGCGCCTTCACGGTGCGGTGCATGACAGGCACGTTCGGCTCGATACCGAACACGGCGTCGTTCACATCGACCGTGCCGGCGGCAGCGCCCTTCACGTCCTTAATCTCAATAGTTGCCATAATTTCTGTAACTCCTTGTTACCGATCGATTCACTAAGCCATGCGCACGCGCACGATGCCGTTCTTGCCGCCGGGGACAGCGCCCTTCACGAGGATCAGGTTCTGCTCCTCGTCGATGCGCACGACCTCGAGGTTCTTCACGGTCACGGTATCGCAGCCCATGTGGCCCGGCAGGCGCAGGCCCTTGAACACGCGAGAGGGCGTGGCGCACTGGCCGACGGAACCGGGAGCGCGGTGGAAGTGCGCGCCATGGCCGCCCGGGCCGCCGGCAAAGCCGTAGCGCTTCATGACGCCGGCAAAGCCCTTGCCCTTGGACGTACCAGTGACGTCCACCTTCTTCACCTCGGCGAAGGCAGCCACGGTCTGGGTGTCGCCCACCTTGTACTCGCCGGCATTCTCCACGCGCACCTCGCGCAGGTAGCGCTTCGGCTCGGCGCCCTGCTTGTCGAAGTGACCCTGCATGGGGCGGTTCACGCGGCGCGGCTTGATGTAGCCGAAGCCCATCTGCACGGCCTCGTAGCCGTCGGTGTCCACGGTCTTCACCTGGCACACCGTGTTCGGCTCGGCCTGGATGACCGTCACGGGAACGATGCGGTCGTCCTCGTCGAAGATCTGGGTCATGCCGATCTTCTTGCCATAGATAGCGTTAATCATGTCCCAAACCTCCTTTACAGCTTGATCTCGATGTCAACGCCAGCGGGGAGATCGAGACGCATCAGGGAATCGACCGTGTTGGGGGTCGGCTCCAGGATGTCGATGAGGCGCTTGTGGGTGCGCATCTCGAACTGCTCGCGGGAGTCCTTGTTCACGTGGGGACCGCGGATGACGCAGTACAGGTTGCGCTCCGTCGGCAGCGGAATAGGACCGGAAACCTTGGCACCCGTCTTCTGAGCGGTATCGACGATGAGGCGCGTGGACTGATCCACGATCTCATGATCGTACCCCTTCAGGCGGATGCGAATCTTCTGACTTGCCACTTACATTACCTCCAAATAGAAGTTGCTGACGGGCGCCCTAGGCGTTGCCGCCGGCCTTGCTGATGATCTCGTCCTGCACGGACTTGGGCACGGGCTCGTAGGAGTCGAACTGCATGGTGTACACCGCGCGGCCCTGGGTGCCGCTGCGTAGGTCGGTCGCGTAACCGAACATATTGCCCAGCGGAACCTTCGCCTCGATGACGACCGAGGAGCTGCGCTGCTCCTGGCCCTGAATGAGGCCGCGGCGGGACGGGATATCGCCCATGACAAAGCCAGTGTACTCCTCGGGAGTCTCCACCTCGACGGCCATGACGGGCTCCAAGATGACCGGGTTGGACTTGCGCAGGGCGTCCTTGATGGCCATGGAGCCGGCCACCTTGAAGGCAGCCTCGGAGGAGTCAACGTCGTGGTAGGAGCCGTCGATGAGCTCGACCTTCACGTCCTCGACCGGATAGCCGGCCAGAACGCCGGAGTTCAGCGCCTCCTGGATGCCCTTGTCGATGGAGGGGATGTACTCCTTGGGCACCACGCCGCCGACGATCTTGTTGACGAACTCGTAACCCTTGCCGGCCTCCTGCGGGTACATGTTGATGACCGCATGGCCGTACTGGCCGCGACCACCGGACTGGCGTACGAACTTGCCCTCGGCATTCAGCACCTCGTGACCCGGACGCTCGCGGTAGGCAACCTGGGGCTTGCCCACGTTGGCCTCCACCTTGAACTCGCGCAGCAGGCGGTCGACGATGATCTCCAGGTGCAGCTCGCCCATGCCGGCGATGATGGTCTGGCCGGTCTCGTGGTTGGTAGACACGCGGAAGGTCGGATCCTCCTCGGCCAGCTTGGCCAGAGCCACGCCCATCTTGTCCTGCTCGGCCTTGGTCTTGGGCTCCACGGCAATGTCGATAACCGGATCGGCGAACTCCATGGACTCCAGGATGATCGGCGCGTTCTCGGCGCACAGGGTGTCACCGGTGGAGGTATCCTTCAGACCCACGACGGCGACGATGTCGCCAGCCTGGCAGGCGTCGATGTCCACACGCTGGTTGGAGTGCATCTGCAGCAAGCGTCCGATGCGCTCCTTCTTGCCCTTCACGGCGTTCAGCACGTAGCTGCCCGCGTCCAGGGCGCCGGAGTAGACGCGCAGGTAAGTGAGCTTGCCCACGTAGGGGTCGGTCATGATCTTGAAGGCCAGGGAAGAGAACGGGGCCTTCACGTCGGCGGGACGCTCCTCCTCGGCATCGGTGTCGGGGTTGGTGCCCTTGATGGCGGGGATGTCAACCGGGGACGGCATGTAGTCGACCACGGCGTCCAGCAGCTCCTGCACACCCTTGTTCTTGTAGGCGGAGCCCACGAACACCGGGTTGATCTGGCAGGCGATGACACCCTTGCGGATGGCGGCCTTCAGCTCCTCGACCGTGACCTCTTCCTCCATGAGGACCTTCTCCATGAGATCGTCGTCGCAGTCGGCGGCGGCCTCCAGAAGCTCCTGGCGGTACATGGCGGCATCGTCGGCGAACTCGGCCGGGATGGCATCCATGGGCTCAGGGTAGGTCATGCCCTTGTCGTCGGCCTTGAAGTCCCAGGCGGTCATGGTCACCAGGTCGATGACGCCCCAGAAGTTGTCCTCGGCGCCCATGGGAACCTGGGCGGCCACGGCCTTGGCACCCAGACGATCGCGCATGGTCTGGATGGCATGGAAGAAGTCGGCGCCCACGCGGTCGTACTTGTTGATGAAGGCGATGCGGGGCACGCCGTAGCGCTCAGCCTGGCGCCACACGGTCTCGGACTGCGGCTGCACGCCGGCAACGGCGTCGAACACGGCCACGGTGCCGTCGAGCACGCGCAGGGAACGCTCCACCTCGGCCGTGAAGTCCACGTGGCCGGGGGTATCGATGATCTGGAAGCGGTACTCCTTGCCGCCGGCAGCGCCGCCGGGGTACTTCCAAAAGCAGGTGGTGGCGGCAGCGGTGATGGTCACGCCGCGCTCCTGCTCCTGGACCATCCAGTCCATGGTAGCGGCGCCGTCGTGCACCTCGCCGATCTTGTGGGTCTTGCCCGTGTAGTAGAGGATGCGCTCGGTCGTGGTGGTCTTGCCTGCATCGATGTGGGCCATGATGCCGATATTGCGCGTATCCTTCAGATCGATTTTAGCCATATATCACACCAGCCTTAGAAGCGGTAGTGCGAGAACGCACGGTTAGCCTCGGCCATCTTGTACATATCCTCGCGCTTCTTCACGGCGGCGCCGGTGTTCTCGGAAGCGTCGATGATCTCGTTGGCGAGACGCTGGATCATGGTGTGCTCCTTGCGCTTGCGCGAGAAGTCGACGATCCAACGGATGGCCAGGGTAGTGGCGCGACGGGAGTTGACCTCCATCGGCACCTGGTAGGTGGCGCCGCCCACGCGCTTCGGCTTGCACTCGAGGGTGGGGCGCACGTTGTCCATAGCCTTCTTGAACACAGCCAGCGGATCCTCGCCGGTCTTCTCGGCGACCAGATCGAAGGCGCCGTAGACGATGTTCTCGGCGGTGGACTTCTTACCGTCAAGCAGGACCTTGTTGATCAGCTGCGTGACGAGACGGTTGTTGAACTTTGCGTCCGGCTGCGTTTCGCGGCGGACTGCTGCTGCACGACGCGGCATGTAGTTTCTCCTTTTGCTTCTGCGCGCTTCGGGGCGGTGCCCCGCCCATTAGGCCGAACCCTTCGGCCCGCGCGGCTTAACGAATGTTATTTCGGGCGCTTGGCGCCATAGCGGCTGCGGGCCTGCTTGCGGTTGTCCACCGCAGCGCAGTCGAGCGCCGCGCGGATGACCTTGTAGCGGACACCGGGAAGGTCCTTTACACGGCCGCCGCGGATGAGCACCATGGAGTGCTCCTGGAGGTTGTGGCCCTCGCCGGGGATGTAGGCCGTGACCTCCATACCGTTGACGAGACGCACGCGGCAGACCTTGCGAAGAGCGGAGTTCGGCTTCTTCGGGGTGGTGGTGTACACGCGAGTGCACACGCCGCGCTTCTGCGGGTTGCCCTTGAGAGCCGGGGTCTTCGACTTGTCGACCGACTTCTTGCGGCCCTTGCGGACCAGCTGGTTGATTGTAGGCAAGACTCTTTTCCTTTCCTTTTATCCACGAGCTTACACTGCACAAAACAAGCGCCTCCCAGAGGCGCGAGGATGCATACTACGAGGGTTCCCGCCGTGTGTCAAACGCCACGCATCCGGGCGTATCTATATCTTCCGATGAGCGGCACAAAACGTTCACAACTGGGAAATACGTCCCGAAGCTGCCCGCACGAGGGCGCCCTGCCCCGGAGGGCGAGCGCCTGCCCTGGAGGGTGCGCGCCTGCCCTGGAGGGCGGCCGGCCCTGGAGGGTGCGCGCCTGCCCTGGAGGGCGGCCGGCCCTGGAGGGTGCCCTGCCCCGAAATGACGAAGCGGCCGGGCGCACCGTCATTTCGGGGCATTTCCAAACCCCCTATCTGATCTGGTGATATGCGACAAATACCAGGTCAGGCGCACGACTGAAAATGCCGGTATGCCCGCCCCGCAGCCCGAAAATGACGATGCGCCCAACCGCTTCACCATTTTCGGGCAGAAAACTTCGTCATTTTCGGGTGGGAAACTTCTTTATTTTCGGGAGAAAAGATTCCTAGCAGGCGTACTCGGCGATGATGGCCTCGACGTAGCGGGCCATATTCTGAAGATCGGTCACTTCGATGTACTCGTCGGTGCTGTGGAAGTTGGTCATGCCTATCCCCAGGGTAATGGCATCGGCCCCTTTGGCGGAAAGCACATTGGCATCGGCCCCGCCACCGGAGACGACATGGCACACGGGCAGCCCACAGGCGGCCGCGGCGGCCTCCAGATGCCCCACGATGGCGTCACCCGCTTCGTGGACCACGGCCGGGTAGTCGAGCTCCCAAGCCACTTCCACCGTGCCGCCGAGGCGCTCGGCGGCCTCTTCCAAAGCCGCGGTCATAGCATCACGCTGGGCGAGCACGCGGTCCTCGTACAGCGAGCGGCACTCCCCTTCCAGCTCGCAAGCGGCCGGCACGATGTTCACAGCCACGCCGCCCTCGATGTGGCCGACGTTGGCCGTGGTGCACTCATCGATGCGGCCGAGCGGCATGGTGGCCACCGCGGCGGCGGCGATCTGGATGGCGGACACCCCCTCCTCCGGCTCCACCCCGGCATGGGCGGCGCGGCCCTCGATGCGGGCGCGCAGGGTCCAGTGGTAGGGCGCGCCCATAATGATGGTGCCCGGCGCCCCGTCGGCATCGAGCACGAACAGCGGCACCGGCTCGGAGGGGGCGGCGCCGTCGCCCAAAAGCCCCTCGGCAGCAGTGCCGCGCGAGGCCGCCGGCAGATCGGCCGGCCACGCGAGCGCGTCGTCGGCAAGAGCCGAGGAGCCGAGCAGGCTCTGCTCCTCGCAGGTGGTGAGCAGCACCGTGATGTCGGGGCGCACGGCGTCGGACTCCACGACCGAGCGCACGCCCTCGAAGATGGCCGCAATACCAGCCTTGTCGTCGGCCGACAGAATGGTATCCCCCGCCGAGCACACCACCTCGGCCATGCGGCAGGTCACATCATCGCAGATATGACGCGTCTCCACCACGGCCTCGATGCCCGCGCAGGGCTTCACCGTGTCCAGATGGGCCGAGAACGCCACGCGCCCTGGCACCGTGCCCGGCAGATGCGCGATGAGGTTGCCCGTATCTGACCCGGTTTCCGCCGCCGAAGCGTCGAAGGCGACGGTAAATCCCATCTCGGCCAGCTTCTCCGCGCAGCAGGCGGCCATAGGAGCTTCGTGCCACGACGGGCTCTCGATGGCCACCATCTCCAGAAACGATTCGAGCACGCGGTCGGGATTCATAGGGGTCCTTCTTTCCAAAACTCCGAAACTTTTGGTCGCAGGAATGCGCCCAAGGAAAAACAGCGAGGGTCCGGCAGGCGCCTGGGATTGCCCCGCCTTTTGCCCGAGCGGCCTTCGCACCGTGCCGTGGCAAAAACAAGGGGCCGGGCCAGGTGCCTGTCGGACCCGCAGCGTCGCGCAGTAATTCCCCGGGGAATTATTACGAGGCTTCTACGAAGCCAGAATGGGAGCCGCCACCTGCTTCTTGCGGGACAGCACGCCGGGCATCCAGTTGCCGCCCTCGCAGCACTCGATCTCGAAGACGCGGTTCACGCGGGCAGGGTCGCCCTCCACGATGAACTGGCTTCCCTCGGCCAAAATGTCGGTGACCAGCAGCAGAGCGAACTCGTAGCCGTTGCCTTCCACGAGCTTCTTCATGTGCTCGCGAATCTCGGCCTCGCGGCCCATCACACAGGGCAGGTCCACCGTCTCGCGCTGGGCGATGAGCACAGTCACGTCATCGTTGACCTTGAATTCCTTGGAATCGGCCTCCACGAGCTTGGCAATGGGCATGGTATCCTCGCCGCCGCGGGTGCGGAAGATCTCCATGCCGAACTCCACGGCGTCGATGCCGAGCTTGTCGGCCAGGAAACTCACTTGGTCGATATCCACCTGGGTGCAGGTGGGGGACTTCATAATGACCGTGTCGGTGAGGATGGCGGACAGGAGCACCCGGGCGATGGCGTCGGGCAGCTCGATGCCGGTCTGGCGGAACTGCAGCGTGACGATAGTGGCCGTGGATCCGATGGGCAGGTTCAAGAACAAGATGGGATTGGCCGTGGTGACATCGGCGATGCGGTGGTGATCGATGATCTCCACGACCTCGGCCTCCTCGATACCCGGAGCGGCCTGGGCCACCTCGTTGTGATCCACGAGGATGACCTTCTGGCGCACCGTCTCGCCGTCATGCTCGACGGGGTTCACGTTGTCGATGAGCACTGGCTCGGGAATATCGTTGCGCTCGAGAAGCCACGCGCTCTCCACGGGCAGGGGGCCCAGGCGGGCGGGCACGTACTCGACGGCCTCGGCCTCACCGTCGCGGGCGGCCAGGGCGTTCTTCAGATGCGCGTATCCCACAGCGGCGGAAATGGAGTCGTTGTCGGGATTGCGATGGCCCACGACGAGAATCTTGGCGGTCATTGGTGCCCCTTTCTGTTCTTGTACCAATCTCACCTTATACCAATTTACGGTTTTGAGGCAGTATACCCCTCCCAGCCCTCGGTGGCGATGGGCTATGATAGCGTTCTGCGACGAAAACAAATGCTCGCGCGGCCGACGGCGGGCAGCGCCACCCGCGAGCCCCGGTTCTACCGGCGATCGGGCGGATGAGGCCGCGGCGCCCGCGAAAGGAGCAGCATGAAAACCTACGGTCTGCGGGATATCATCGGCCCCATCATGGTGGGCCCGTCCAGCTCGCACACGGCTGGTGCCCTGCGCATCGCCTCCATTGCGCGCAAGCTCTTCGGCGGCAACCCCGAGCGCGTGACCTTCACGCTCTACGGTTCCTTCGCCGCCACGGGCAGCGGGCATGGCACCGACAAGGCCCTCGTGGCCGGCATCATCGGCCTGGCCGCCGACGACCCGGACGTCTCGCGCTCCTTCGCATTGGCCGAGCGGGCGGGCGTGGAGGTCGATATTATCTGGGACACCGCCAGCCCCTGCGACCACCCCAATACCGTAGACGTGCACTGCGAGGACGGCGAGGGCACCGTGCTCGACATGCGCGGCGTCTCTATCGGCGGGGGCGCCGCGGTCATCCGGCGCATCAACGGCATCGACGTGGACATCACCGGCGAGCACACGAGCGTGGTGGTGCACCAGCACGACGTGCGCGGGGTGCTGGCCCACATCTCCTCGGTGCTCGCGAGCTGCGGCATCAACATCGCCACGGCCAACCTCCACCGCACCGAGAAGCGCGGCGACGCCTTCACCGTGCTCGAGACCGATGACGACGTGGACGGCAAGGTGCGCGACTACCTCATTCTGCACCCGGATATCCTGAACGCCCGCATTATCCCGGCCATGAGCGCCACCGACGGCGCGGCCGTGGCGGTGCCGCCCGGCGCCGACGAGGCGTTTACGCGCTGGAACTACGCGAGCGGCGCGGAGCTTCTAGCCCTGTGCGAGCGCGAGGGCGCAACCATCGCCGAGGCCTTCCGCGCCCGGGAAGAGGCCCTCTGCGCCAAGCAGGGCGTCGCCGCCGACGTGGATGACTATTTGAACCGGGTGCTCGCCGTCATGGATGCGGCCGCCACGGTTCCCATCGAGGCTCCCGAGCGCTCCATCGGAGGCCTCATCGGCGGGGAGGCGGCGAAGGTGACCGCCAGCCTGGAGACCGACGATGCCAAGCGGCGCCTCATGGACCCGCTCACGGCCAAGGCGGCCGTCTACGCCCTGGCCACCCTGGAGACCAACGCCAAGATGGGCATTATCGTGGCCACCCCCACGGCCGGTTCCTCGGGTGTTCTGCCCGGCGTGCTGCTGGCCATGCGCGACGTGCGCGGCTACAGCCACGACGAGCTGCGCGAGGGCATCCTCACGGCGGCGGCCGTGGGCTACATCGTGGCCCGCAACGCCAGCGTCTCTGGCGCCGAGGGCGGCTGCCAGGCCGAGGTGGGCAGCGCGGCGGCCATGGCGGCGGCGGCGGCCGTGGCCATGGCCGGAGGCACGCCGACCCAAGCGCTCGATGCGGCATCGAACGTCATCCAGTGCCTGCTGGGCCTGGTGTGCGATCCGGTAGGTGGCCTGGTAGAGCTGCCCTGCCAGAAGCGCGACGCCACCGCCGCGCCCCTGGCGCTGGTGTGCGCCCAGATCGCGCTGGCGGGCGTGAGCAACCTCGTACCCTTCGACGAGAACGTGGCCGTGATGGACAAGGTGGGCCGCGAGCTGCCCATGGAGCTGCGCGAGACCGCCCGCGGCGGCATCGCCACCGCCCCCTCCGCCTGCAGCTTCTGCGCGGGGTGCTAGGCGAGGGCTAGCCGATCTTCACGATGGGGGCGTAGTCGCGCAGCAGCTTCTTGGTCTGGCCGGTCTTGGCGAACTTGACGTGCAGGGTGTCGCCGTCCACCTTTACCACGATGCCACGGCCGAAGGTCTTGTGGTCCACGGCATCGCCGGCGGCGAAGGCGGCCTTGGCGGCGGCCTTCTTGCCCGCGTTCGGGTTCACCCCGGCACCAACGCGCCCCGACGCGGCCCCGCCTCGCGACACGGATCCGCTGCTGGCGGCCGTGCGGCCCGAGCCGGTAGCGGCACGGTACTCGGCGAAGGAGCGGCCGCCGGATCCCGAGGCGCTCGACCGGCCGAACACGCGGCCCTCCCCCGCCTCGGTACCCGAGCCGGCAATGCCCCGGCGGCTTCCCCGTTTCTCCCAGCCGGTGCCGGAGAAGCCCGCCGAGCCCAGACCTGTGGTCTGGCGCAGCTCGCTCGGGATCTCGCCGATGAAGCGCGAAATGGGGTTCGCGTGGGTCTGGCCGAAGATCTGGCGCTGCTGGGCGCAGGTGAGGTAGAGCTTCTTGCGGGCGCGGGTGATGGCCACATAGGCCAGCCGCCGCTCCTCTTCCACGGCCGCAGCGTCGCCCACGGAGTTCATGTGGGGAAACAGGGTCTCCTCCATGCCGGCCACCCACACGCAGTCGAACTCCAGGCCCTTGGAGGAGTGCACGGTCATGAGGGTGACGGCCTGGCCGTCCTCGGTCACCGTGTCCAGGTCGGTGCGCAGGCGCACCCACTCGATGAAGTCGGCCAGGGAATCGCCCCGCAGCACGCGCACCGGCTCCGCCTCGGGGCTCTCGCCGGCCGTGGGCGCGGCGTAGTCGGCATCCTCGGCATCATGAGTCTCCACGAACTCGTCCACTACGCCCAGAAACTCCTGGATGTTCTCAATGCGGCCGCGGGCCTCGTCGGTGCCCTCGTTCTGCAGCGCCTCGATGAGCCCGGCCTGATCGATGATGCGCTCGATGACCTTGCGCAGGTCGCCCTCGTAGCTGGCACCGTCCTTGAGAACCTGCACGAATTCGCCCACGGCCCGGCGGGTGGCCGGCCGAATGTCCTCATCGACAATGGCCAACTCGGCGGCAGTGAGGAAGGGCATGTTCAGCTCGCGGCCGAACTGGTCGATGCGCTCGATGGTGGCCTTGCCGATGCCGCGGCGCGGTACGTTCACCACGCGCTTGGCGGCGATGTCGTCGGCCGGGTTCACCACCAGGGTGAGATAGGCCATCACATCGCGGATCTCCGCGCGGTCGAAGAAGCGAGTGCCGCCGACGATGCGGTAGGGCACGCCGGCCCGCAGCAGCATGTCTTCCAGCATGCGGGACTGGGCGTTGGTGCGGTAGAACACCGCCATGTTGTTGTAGGACACGCCGTCTGCGCAGCGCTTCTCGATCTCCCCGGCGATCCAGCGACCCTCGTCCCGCTCGTCGGAGGCCATGTACACCGAGATCTTGTCGCCGTCGCCCGACGAAGTGAACAGGCGCTTCGCCTTACGGTGCTGGTTGTTGGCGATCACAGCGTTGGCGGCAGCGAGGATGTTGCCCACGCTGCGGTAGTTCTGCTCCAGCTTCACCACGCGCGCCTCGGGGTAATCGCTCTCGAACTCCAAGATGTTGCGCAGATCGGCGCCGCGCCAGGAGTAGATGGACTGGTCGTCGTCGCCCACCACCATGACATTGCGATGACCAGCAGCCAGGAGCATGGTGATGGCGTACTGGGCGCGGTTGGTGTCCTGGTACTCGTCCACCATGATATAGCGGAAGCGCTCCTGGTAGGCGGTGCGAACGTCCTCATGCTGCTTGAGCAGCAGGTAGGCGTACAGCAGCAAATCGTCGAAGTCCACGGCATTGGCCGCGCGCAAGCGCTCCTGGAGCCGCGTGTACACCTGGGCGGCCACGCGCCCTACCGGGTCGGTGGCCCGACTCTCGAAATCACCGGGCACGACGAGGTCGTTTTTCGCGCTCGAGATGCGGTTCATGAGCTGGTTGACCGGAAAGCGCTTCGGGTCGATGTTCAGCTCGGCCATGATGTCCTTATACAGGCGCTTCATGTCGTCCACATCGTAGATGGTGAAGCTCTTCGTGAAGCCCAGGCGATCGGCATCGGCCCGCAGGATACGCACGCACATGGAGTGGAAGGTGGACACCCACATGCCCCGGGCTCGGCCGCCGACGAGCTGGGCCAAACGCTCGCGCATCTCAGCCGCCGCCTTGTTGGTGAAGGTGATGGCCAGAATCTCCCAGGGCGCCGCCAGGTTCTGCTCCAAGATGTTGGCGATGCGGTAAGTAAGAACGCGGGTCTTGCCGCTTCCGGCGCCGGCCAGCACGAGCAGCGGGCCCTCGGTGGTGACAACCGCCTCGCGCTGCGGCTCGTTCAGGGTATCGATATCGATGGGCACAGGTCCGTCCTTTAACTTCGCAAACAAAGGGGCGCTCGGCCCCGAACAACGGGAAAGCCGTCCACAAGAGACGGCTTTCCATTCTATCGCCCTCTGGGGCGATACGGCGAAAGACCCATCAAGGTTTCACCGCCTGTTCGATAAACAGCGGGGCGCGGCGGGCGCGGCCGCCCTAGGCGCCCGTAGAGTCCTGCACTGCCTCTCCGGCCGGACGTGTGGCGGTGCCGGCCTCGGGGGCATCGCCGAACCAGTTGTCGTACAGCTCGTCGTAGGAGCCATCGGCCTTCAGGGCGCCCAGGGCGTCGTTGATTGTAGCAGCGAGCTCGTCGTTGCCGGCAGCCACGATAAAGGCGTAATGCTTGGCAGAGGGCACTACCTCTACCGCCTGGAGATGGGGCTCCCTCACTTTGATGTAGCGACGAAAGCGCGGCTCGTCCACAATGGCGGCCTGGGCCCGCTCGGAATTCAGCTCCATCAGGGCGTCGATGCCGTCCTCGAAGGGCACCACTTCCGCTTGGGGCAGATGCTCGGCCACCCAGGAGGCGATGGCCGGCTCGTCCTGAATGGCCACCACCGGAGCCTCGGCCGCGGCCAGAGCCTCCAGGCTGTCGAGGCCGGCGCCCATCTTCGTCAGCACCGCATAATCGGCATGCAGGTAGGGCTCGGTGCACGTAACGCCCTCCAGACCACCGTCCGTGGTGAGGGAGGAGGCACCCAGATCGGCCTCGCCGGCCGCCACCTTGGCCGCCACATCCTCGGGCTGCCCCGGCGTGATGTTCTGGTCGGCATCTTTGTGGCTCACGGCCTTGGCGAACTGCACGTCCAGACCGGCACGCTCGCCCACCAGCCGGAGCAACTCCACGGTGAAGCCGATCTGGCTCGTGCTGGTGGCCTGCTCGTAGGGCTCGCTGTTGAGCGCCGAGGCCACCATGAGCACCCCAGACTCGGCCGTGGCAGCTCCCTCGGAAGCCGTCTCGGCGCCGGATCCCGTCGAGGCGGCCTCATCGGACGAGCAGCCAGTGAGCACCGATACACAGGCGGCCAAGGCGACGGCTGCGACGAGCGCGATCACGACAGCGCCCACCGCGCGGAGGGCCACACCGAGCGGCACACGACGGTCGGGAGCGGAGAGGGACAGGTCGGTCATGGGGGTTCCTCGCTTTCGGGACGGGCTTCTTGCGGGGCGCTCGCGCGCGGGGTGCGGCCAGGGTGCGCTGCCCGGCTGCCTTCGCGCAAGCGCGCGGCTTATCGCCTCTTACCATAGCTGCGCCAAGGGAGGCCGCATCATCCCCAAGCGGCCGGCGGCATCATCCTCCGGGGGCGAATTTCAACGAAAGCGAAGCAGTTTGCCCAACAATTCCCCTCGTCTGGCCCGTGCGAGGGCCCTTCGCAACCCAACGCCCTACCATGAAAGCGAAAGGAACCGGCGAACGAGCGGGAGAGCGCCCGAAGCCGACGGCACATACCGGCGCGCTCCCGCCCCACGCCATTGTTGAGAGAGGATCTCCCATGAGCGACCACAAAGCCCGGGAATTCGAGCACGGCACAGCCCCCAAGCACTCCGAAGGCCGCAAGGAAACCTTCGCCGAGCGCGACCCCTTGGCCGCAGAGGAGCCGGCCGTGCTGGAGTCGTCGGCCGACGATTCGGAATTTCCCGCCATGCAGGAGTTCGAAGTGGACGAGGGCGGCCCCAAGGCGAACACGCGCAAACATCCCGGGCTCATATGGGCGATCATCGCCATCGTGGCCGTCATCGCGCTCTGCATCGCCTTCGCCGCCGCCGGCGACTGGATGAACCCAACCCAAGCCGAAAAGGTGCAGCAGACCGAGTTCGAGGAGCAGACCGTCCCCGAAGATTTAGGGTCGAACGAGAATCCCGATGCCGCCCGGACCGACTGGCGCACGGTCATATCCTAGGACGCGCATTCCAGCCTCAAACCCTTGGCCGGGAGCCCTGAAAGGCCCCGTCCGGCCCCATAAGCCCTGGGGAGCCTACATTACCTGCGCGCCGAAGGGCAGAAGAGACAGCTTCGCCATCTTGAGGCACTGCAGCCCAATGGGAATGCCGATGACCGTGATGCAGTAGGCCACGCCGAGCACCGCGTAGGAAATGGCCATGGGCAGGCCCGCCAAGATGAGCCAGAAGATGTTGGCGATAAGCGACGGCGCTCCCCCGCCGTAGACGATGGTCTTCCCGAAGGGCGCGAGCGTGAGCGAGGCCATCTTGAAGCACTGCCGCCCGAGCGGAATGCCGATGATGGTGATGCAGAAGACGAGGCCGGCGAAGCACCAGGCAATCGCCGTGACCAGACCACCAAAGATGATCCAGATTATGTTCGCGATCGTAGACATGGGGCAACTCGATTCGATAGAGGTGATCCTGCACGGTCGGGCCAACATGATAGCAGCATCCCTTTCGATCCCAAAGGACAAGCCAACCGCCGATGGTGACTGGAGGGCCTCCCCGAGAGCGGGCCGGGCGTCATCGATGGCACGGCGGCGCCAGCGGCCCTCGCGGCGCCGCCGACGCAAGTGCCCCCGCGAAGAGGCCGCGGACCCCTCGACGAGGAGTAGGGAGAAACAGCCTAGGCCACTACGACGAGAGACTCTTCCTCTACAACCACCTCGGTCTGGCGCTGGGCATCCAGCCGGCGATTGCGGAAGTAGACGAGCCAGTTGGCGCCAATGCACACCACGTTGATGAAATAGACGATCAGCACCCAGTTCAGATTGCCGGAAACGAATTTGGCCGCGATGCCGGCGAAGTAGCCGGCGGTAATGAGCGCGATGAACTGCCAGCTGGTGCCAGCCGCCGTGCCGGCCCGATAATTCTTGTAGGCGTTCAACGGCCACGACAGGCCGAAACAGATGAGCATGATGGCTTCGAGCACTTCCGCCATAACTCCGACCACTTCCCTTACTTTTGCACGGATATGCCAACGGGTTTTGATTCTAGGCCGTGCGGCCGCCAGGTCAACCCGCACGGCGCGAGCGGCGCCATCCGTTACCTTCCGGCCACGGCACTTCCATAGATCCTCTGCTATGCTTATCCCCATGGAAACTTGGTACGACATGCATTGCCACCTCGGCTTCGCGCCCGACCCGGCAGCGACGACCCGCGCCGGCGCCCATGTGGGCATCGGCGCATTCTCCTGCACCGTCTCGCCGGAGGAGTACGAGCGGATCGCCCCCCTCATGGCCGATGGGGCCACCGTGGCCGTGGGACTCGGAGCCCACCCGTGGCAGATCGCCGACGGCTCGGTAGACAGCGGCGCCCTCGCGCGCTTCTGCGAGCTCGCCGCTGCCACGGCCTTCATCGGCGAGGTGGGGCTCGACTTCGCCGGCCCGCGCGACGACAACGAGAGCCGCGCCGTGCAGACGGCCGCCCTCCAGCGCATCCTCGCCGCCTGCGATGACGGCGCTCCCAAGCTCATCTCGCTCCACGCCGTGAACGCCGCGGGCACCGTGCTCGATCTGCTGGAGGCGGCCGGCACGGCCCGGCGGCATTGCTGCATCTTCCACTGGTTCTCGGGCACCTCCGACGAGCTGACCCGCGCCCGCGACCTCGGCTGCTACTTCTCCGTGGGCCCCCGCATGTTGGCCTCGCGCCGCGGGCGCGCCTACGCCCGGCAGATTCCCCTCGACCGCCTGCTGCTGGAAACCGACATGCCCTCCCGCGTGGGAGAAGCGCTTCCCGCCAACGTCTGGCAGGCCGAGCTGGGCAATGCGCTTTCCGGCATTGCCCAGCTGAAAGCCATCGACCGCACCCTTCTCGCCGAGCGTCTGGCCACAACGAGCGCCGCCCTGCTTGGCACCGAGCAGGCACCGCTGCCCCGCGCCCGAAACTTCAGGTTATAATGGCCCCCATGAGCAAGAAGCCGAAGAAAATGCGCCTGGACGACCTGCTCGTCGCACGAGGGGACTTCCCCACCCGCGATGAGGCCCTGCGGGCGGTCATGGCCCGGGAAGTGCGCGTAAACGATGCATATGCGACGAGCGCTGCCGTTAAGGTGGCTCCCGATGCCGACATCTTCATTCGGGGCCGCAAGCAGTTCGTCTCCCGCGGGGGCAAGAAGCTCCAGGGGGCCCTTGATGCCTTCGGCCAAGAGGCAGCGGGCCTGAACTGCCTCGATATCGGCTCCTCCACCGGCGGCTTCACCGACTGCCTCCTGCAGGCCGGCGCGGCGCGGGTGGCGGCCCTGGACGTGAACTACGGGCAGCTGGCCTGGAAGATCCGCCAGGACCCGCGGGTGGCCGTCTTCGAGCGCACCAACATCAAGGACGCCGACCCGGCCGCACTCGGTGCCCCCTTCGATCTCATCGTCATCGACGTGTCCTTCATCGGCCTGGCGGCCCTGGCTCCGGTCTTCCCCCGCTTCAGTCGCCCGGGCACCGTCTTCATCGGGCTGGTGAAGCCCCAGTTCGAATCGGCCCACGACGAGACCGATCGCGGTGTCGTGCGCGATGCGGCCGTGCGCAGGCGCTGCGTCGAAGAGGTGAAGACCGCACTCGCCGCCGAGGAGTTCGAGGCGACCGGCGTCGTGGAATCCCCCATCACCGGCCCCGAGGGCAACGTGGAATACCTCGTCCGCGCCGTGTACCGCGGCAATTTGGAAGGGGCGGCCGACTCAGTCGATGAGTCCCTTCATTTCCGCACGAGATCTTGAGTTATGAGCGTCTCGGTTTCTCACAGCAACTACAGCTCGGGAGAGATCACGGCAAAGTACCAGGTCAGGCAGGTGCGTAGATCAACAAGTTTCCGTACTGGACCGTCTGTCGCTTCCCGAGAGGCTCATAACTCCCGATCTCGCGCAGAAAGGGCCCCCTTCGAGTGCCGAGCGAAGACTGTCAAAGCGTCGGCGCCCAAGACCCCCCCCCAGGTGCCGACGAAAAAGGCGGCCCGAAGGCCGCCTTGCGCATCGAATTCGGAGCTGCGCCCTAAGGCAGCAGCAGCTGGGCAATCTGCACGGCGTTCAGCGCGGCTCCCTTGCGAATCTGGTCGGCCACGTTCCAGAAGGCGATGCCGTGGGGCACCGTGGGATCCTGGCGCAAACGGCCGATGAAGGTGCCGTCGGTGCCAGCGAGCAGGCCGGGCATGGGATACACCTTATTGTTGGTGTCGTCCATGACCACCACGCCCGGAGCAGCCTCCAGGGCGGTACGGGCCGCATCCACCGTCACCTCGTCGGCGAACTCCACATTGATGGCCTCGCCATGGCAGCGCAGCACCGGCACGCGCACGCAGGTGGCGCTCACCTGAATGTCCTCATCGCCCATGATCTTCTTGGTCTCTACGACCATCTTCCACTCTTCCTTGGTGGAGCCGTCGTCCAGGAACACGTCGATATGGGGGATGCAGTTGAACGAGATACGATGGGCGAAGGCATCGATGACCAGCTCGTCCTCGGGGGTACCGTCCAAAAACGCACGGGTCTGGTCGTAGAGCTCGGCCATGGCCGGGGCGCCGGCGCCCGAGGCCGCCTGGTAGGTGGACACCACGACGCGCTTGATGGGTGAAAGATCGTAGAGCGGCTTCAAGGCCACCACCATCTGGATGGTGGAGCAGTTCGGGTTCGCGATGACGCCGGAATGCCAGGCCACGTCCTTGGGGTTCACCTCGGGCACCACGAGCGGCACGTCCTCGTCCATACGGAAGGCGCTCGAGTTGTCGATCATGACGGCACCGGCCGCCACCACGGCATCGCGCATCTCTTTGGACACCGAGCCGCCGGCAGAGAACAGGGCGATATCTACGCCCTCGAAGGCCGTCGGGGTCATCTCCTGCACTACCAGGTCGCCGGCCGGCACCAGGCCGCAGCCCGCGAAGGGCACCTTCTTGCCCGCCGACCGCGCGCTGGCCAGCGCCCGCACTTCAGAAGCGGGAAAATCCACATCGTGCAGTACGCGCAGAAACTCCTGTCCCACCGCGCCCGTGGCCCCCGCCACGGCAACTACCGGGTTCGCGGGCATCTCTTTCATCCAAGCCATGGGTTCTCTCCCCTTCTCTCGTGTGTTCTGCTCGGTTGTGCGGCAAGGGCATGGGCCCTTGCCCTACTTCTTCACATCACCGGTTCGCCCAAGGAAGTCAGCGAGGGTTCGACCGGTGCCTGGCATTGGGCCGAACCGCGGCCGAGCGGCCTTCGCGCCGCGAGGGAAAGCGGTGAAGCGCAAGGCCAGGTGCCCGTCGGAACCGCAGCATCGGCCCGTTCCGTCGTTGCATAGCAACGACGGAACATCACCGCCCCTTCTTCATCTTCGCGGCAATTTCCTCGGCAGACAGCTGGGTTTCCACGAACAGGTCGTCGGAGTCCAGACCGAAGGCGGTGTGCAGGCACTGGACCGCCTGGGCCGCCTGGGCCGCGTCCACGATCACCGACAGGCGAATGGGGGACGTGGAGATGGCCACGATGTTGATGTTGTTGTCGCCCAGGGTCTGGAAGGCCCGCGAGGCCACGCCTGGAGACGACTTCATGCCGGTGCCCACCAGGCTCACCTTCGCGATGTCCTCGTCCACGATGAACTCGCGACCACCGATCTCGGGCACCACACGGGCCAAGGTCTCTTGGGCCCGGCCCAGATCGGCACCGGGGGTGGTGAACGAGATGTCGGTGACACCACCCTCGGCCACGTTCTGAATGATCATGTCGAGGTTCACGTTGTTGGCGGCCAGGGCCGAGAACATCTTCGCGGCCACGGCGGGAGCGTCGGGCAGCCCGCGCACGGTGACCTTCACCTCGGACGTGTCGCTCGCGATGCCGGTGATGACGGCTTCTTCCATTTCGTACTCCTCCTTGATATAGGTGCCTTCTGCCTCGGAGAACGCCGAGCGGGAATGGATGACCACCTTCCACTTGCGCGCGAACTCCACCGCGCGGCTCTGGAGCACCCCCGAGCCGGCGCTGGAGAGCTCCAGCATGTCGTCGTAGCAGACGGAATCGAGCTTGCGGGCCCGCGGGGCCACGCGGGGGTCGGTGGTGTAGACGCCGTCCACGTCGGAATAGATCTCGCACACATCGGCGTTGATGCCCCAGGCGATGGCCACGGCTGTGGTGTCCGAGCCGCCGCGGCCCAGGGTGGTGATGTCTCCATTGGCGTCGATGCCTTGGAATCCGGCCACGACGGGAATGTAGCCGGCCTCCAAGGCATCCAAGATGCGCTCGTTGTGCACCTTGATGATCTTGGCCTTATTGTGGGTACCGTCGGTCTCGATGCCGGCCTGACGGCCGGTGAAGCTCATGGACTTGTAGCCCATGGACTCAATGGCCATGGCCAAAAGAGTCATGGACACCTGCTCGCCGGTGGACAGCAGCCGATCCAGCTCGCGGGCGGGGGGTGCCGCAGTCACGGCACTCGCGAGGCCCATGAGCTCATCGGTGGTCTTGCCCATGGCCGAAACCACGGCCACAACCTCCACTCCCTGCTGCCGCATGCGCACCAGACGCTTCGCGACGTTCTTGATGCGCTCGGGCGACGCGACCGAGGTACCGCCGAACTTCGCTACGATCAAAGACATGGCACCCTCTCCTCTTCAGCATGCGGGGAATTGCCTTGCGGATACTAGTGGGCTCACTATAGCAAAAACAAGGCCATGTGTCGGTTTTCCGACGGTAGACGGGCGCGGGCCGCTGACGGAACGCCCATTGTTTATGATGGCCCTGTTGCGTACTATAGGCACTTCGTCGAGCGCCCCGGGCCTCGGCGCCCTGCCATCCGAAGCTATCGGGAGGAGCCTGTATGCCGACCACCATCGCCCGCGACCCCCTCGTCGCGGGCCCGCACCGCCGCCGCATCGCGCGCCGCCGGAAGCTCTGCGCCCTGCGTCTCGCACCCGTCGCAGGCCGCCCCCGAACGGCCGCGCCCGCCAGCGCCCCGATGCCGCGGGCAGGGGTGCCGTCGTGCTAGAGACCGCCTTTACCCTCCCCTTCTGGTTCGAGTTCGCCGCTACGGTCACCGGCGGCCTGTCCGGTGGCATGTCCGCCGTGCGGGCCCGCTACGACATCTTCGGCACCGTGGCCATCGCCTGCATCACCGGTATGGGCGGCGGCATCATCCGGGACATCCTCCTGCAGAATTACGGCCTCTACGCCTTCCAGAGCCCCTGGTTCCTGCTGTCCTGTGCCGTGGCCGGCGTGGTGGTGTTCTATTTCGGCAAACTGGCCACCTACCTGGACCCCATCGTGGATCTGCTCGACAACATATCGGTGGCCCTGTGGGCCATTATCGGCGCGTCGAAGAGCCTGTCGGCCGGGCTCACCATCATTCCCTCGGTGGTGCTCGGCACCATCACGGCCATCGGCGGCGGCATCTCCCGCGACGTGCTCATGAACCGGCCGCCCGTAGCCTTCCAAACCGGCCCCATCTACGGTTCGGCAGCCCTCATCGGCTGCATCGTGTACTGTCCCCTGAAGGCCAACGGCATCCTGCCCGACTCCGCCGGTTTCCTCTGCGCGGCCCTCATCATGGCCCTGCGCTACCTGTCCCTCATCATGGGCTGGCGCACCAAGCCGCCTCGGGATTACTCCGACCGCGTCGTGGAAAGCGTCGTGCGGCCCGCTCGCTTCATCGCCCGCAAGGTGCACGTGCCCATGGGCAAGACGGCTCGCGAACGCCAGGGAAACACCCGCCTCGAGCGCTTCAGGCGCCAGGGCAAGCGCCTCTACGACCGCCTGAGTGGCCGCTGGATGGACGAGACCGGCGAGCAGATGCAGCCTACGGTGCTCATGGACAAGCTGGAACTGCCCGTGGTGGAGGCCCCTGCCGCGGGCCGCGGCACCGAGGTTGGCAGCCCCGATCCCTCCGACCGCCTCTTCGTGGACCGCGACGAGCTGTACCGCATCATCGGCCTGGATCCCAGCCCCGAGCCCGAGCCGTCCTGCGACCCCTTCGAGCCCCAGACTCCTGAGCCGGCCCGCCATCGCTCCAAGAGCCAGGTGAAAGCCGGCAACCCCCGCACCCGCAAGAAAGCGGAGGCGGAGGCGCACGAGCCAACGGCCCCGAATCTCCGAGACGCCGAGGCCGGGAAAGACGCTGGGGCCGCCCCCAACGAACAGGCCCCCGATCCAGCTGATTAGCAGTCTGCGCACAGCACGAGGGTCCCGGCACCGTGCCGGGACCCTCGCCTTTACAACGCGTTCTTGCGCAGCGTCCCTACAAGGATGCGGCGCCCGAAGCGCTACATGTTCTTCAGCAGGATGGTGCTCATGAGATCGGCTGTGTGCTCGCAGGCATCGCAGCAGCTTTCCATATGATCGTAGAGGCGCGACCATTTCAGCACGTGCACCGGCTCGTCGGCATGGTTCACGTGCAGGTTGCGGATAACTTCCACGTACAGCGTGTCGGCCTCGTCCTCGTAGTTGCTCACCTCGATGACCAGCTGCTTGAAGCTCTTGGAGCGCTTGAAGTTGCGGAAGTCCTCCATGGCCACATGCACCGCCTTGCAGGACTTGCGGATGAGCGTGGCGAAGCGCTTGGCATCGTCGGGGATCTGGTGCACGTCGTACATGTACAGGTACTGGAGCACATCCTCCATCTCATCGAGGATGTTGTCGAGGGCCTGGGCCAAAGCCACGATGTCCTCGCGATCGAACGGCGGCATGAAATCGCCGGCCACCTGCTTGTAGATATCGTGGTTGATGGTGTCGCCACCGTGCTCCAGCTCGTGGGCCTCCTCCAACATGGGGCGCAGGGCCGCGGCATCGGTGAACTCGTCCATGGCGCGGATGAGCACGCCGGCCTCCTGGACGGCCAGATCGGACAGCTCCTCGTAGGCGCTGAAATAATCGTACTTGTGCTTCTTACCCACTGTGTTCTCCTTTTCGCGTTACAGGATCATAAGAAACAACTTCGCGCAGATGTAGCCGAGGATGCCGCAACCGGGAAAGGTGAGCACCCACGTCTTCACCATGTCGATGGCAATGGACCACTTCACGCTCCGAGGACTCTTGGCCGCCCCCACGCCCATGATGGCCGTGGTGTTGGTATGGGTGGTCGAAACGGGAAGGCCACCGAAGGTGGCCAGGAAAAGGCTCACGAACGTAGACAGGGACGCGGCGAAGCCCTGGAAGGCCTCAAGCTTCACCATGTCCATGCCCACGGACTTGATGATGCGCTCGCCGCCCACAGCAGTGCCGAAGCCCATGTTAAACGCGCAGAAGATCATGAGCCACATGGGCATGACCACGCCAGAGAGGTCCATGCCCATGCCGGCGGTCATCATGATGGCCAGCATGAAGATGGACATGAACTTCTGGCCGTCCTGGGCGCCGTGCATGAAAGCCACCGCGGCCCCCGAGCCCACCTGGGCCCACTTGAAGAAGCGGTTGGCCCGGACCCGGTCGGCGTTGCGGAAGGCGCGCCCGATGATCTTGTAGTTGATCCAGCCGAGGCCGAAGCCGAGCAGGGTGGACAGCAGAATGCCGTAGACCACCTTCATCCACTCGGCGCCGTTGATGGCGTCCAGGCTGCCCTGCACGGCGATGGCCGCGCCGGTAAGGCCGGCGATGAGCGAATGGGACTGGGAGGTGGGAATGCCGAACCACCAAGCCGCCGCGCCCCACACGATGATGGCCACCATGGCGGCCATCAGGGCCGTCAGCGCCTGATGGGAGTCGCCGCCGAAGTCCACCATGGAGAAGATGGTGTGGGCCACGGCCGTGGACACGAGGGATACGAGCAGAAGCCCGAGGAAATTGAATACGGCCGCCATGATGATGGCGTGACGCGGCTTCATGGCACGAGTTGAAACCGCCGTGGCGATGGCGTTAGGCGCGTCGGTGGCGCCGTTGACGATGATGACGCCGATATTGAGCAGCGTCACCACCAGCAAAATAGGGTTCTGCATCAGCTCAGAGAGGAAAAAAGCCCACTCGATGGTCACGGAGTTCCTTCCAACAGACGGTTCGATGCCGAAAAGCGCACCGCCTTAATTCTACCCTATGGCAGGACGCCTTACCGTGCAAACTCCCCGTCTTTTTTGTCAATCTTAGCTCAACCCGATTCCGAATGGCCGTGGAGGGGCTCAGCGGGACGCTACCGCAGGCTGGCCGGATCTTCCTCTCGAGCAGACAGCCCCTCGGCCTCGCGATCGATCAGCAACAGCAGCTCGGCTTGGGAATGGACACCCAGCTTCCCGTACAGATTCCGCATATGGGTCTTCACCGTTGACTGACTGACCACCAACTTCTCAGCGATATAGGGGGCCCGGTAGTTTTGGGCCAGCAGGAACAGCACGTCGCGCTCCCGCGGCGTCAGCTCGAAGCGATCCCCCACCATGGCGCACAAATGCTCCATGGCAGGCCTCAACGGCGCCCCGGCCACGGGCATCGGCACCCTCGCGGCCCCGCGGCCGGGCGCATCGGCGGATACGGCCATCACCCCCGCATGCTGATGCACATACAGAAGCGCCAGCACGCTGGCCACGGCGAACACCGCCAACACGGCCACCACGGCCACGGCCGCATAGGCCGATGCAGGCAGCACGGCATGCAGCCCCGAGAACAAAGCCCGGGCCGCAATCAGAAAGGCGAAGGAGCCGTACAGCGGCGCCGAGGACACGAAACCCCCTTTCCGCGGCGGAAACAGAAACGGCGTCATCAGCACATAGAACAGAACGATCTTGTAGGTGGAATCCACGATGAGGAAGTGCAGCGCCCACAGGTCATTGGCCAAGGAGGCCGTATAGAAGGCCATGAACGTCACCGGTACTACCACCAGATCGAACACGAGCACGAAGCTGCGGCTCCACGCAAAGCGCAGGATAAGCCCGACGACCCCGCCTCCGATGATGATGGCCGCCCCGATGGCCGCCTGGATATCGGCCGAGGCCACGGCCTGTTGTTGCAGCTGCATCCACGAGTGCTGGGTGGAAATAGTGGTCGCACGGCACAGCAGAGGCAGTACCACCAGCCCCACGGCCACCACGCGCTCCCGCATTGTTGCCAAGGTGAAGACGGGCAGCGCCGGCGACGGGGCAGCGGGGCAGCGATCGGGGCGAAAGGACACCAGCGCGGCACCGGCCACCACGGGCAGCAGCCCGAGAAACCCATCGACGACCACCTGGGGCACGAAGGCCAGCGCCAGCGTGGCCACGCCCGACAAGAGGCAGCCCGCCGCTATCACGCACGCAGCCCTCCAGGCACCCAGGTCGATCAAACGCTCGCCCCACAGCACCACGAGCAAGCCCGTGCTGATGCGGTAGGCGATGCGAATCTGCACCATGACGGCATCATCGAATCCGATGCCCCACATTACCAGCCAGGTGGACAAAGTCGCTACCGCGGCCGTCACCGCGCGCACCGCGCCCAAAGCCGCCCCGTGGCGGCGACCCCGCGCCAACGCCATGCCCACCGCGCCGATGAGAATCGCCTCGAACACATAGGGCACGGGGGCGAACATCGAGAAGCTCACGGCATGTCCCACGGGCATGCGCTGGATCTCCAGCACCATAAGGGCGCAGGCCACACCTATGACGGCGCAGCGCGTACCTCGTAAAGACGCTTTGAGCGAACGCGACGAATCCATGGCTGTCCCTCCCCTTTTCACTGCACCGTTATATCAGAAAAACGGTATGAACGCGGTTCCCACCTCCAATTTCATACCGTTTGTGGGAGGTGCGCGACCGCCCGACCGAGTACGGTAGGTGCCGCGGGCCATGCACCCGAGGTCCCATTGGGGCGCGGGTTGCGACCCGTCACGCGACCGAAGTGCAACATGTGAAAGGAGAGGGAGTCGTGGAACTGAATCGTCGAGACTTTCTGAAGGGCGCGCTGGCAGTGGGTGCCGTCAGCGCCGCAGGTGCCGGGTTGACGGCGTGCGCGCCGGCAGCCAAGGACAACCCACAGACCGCCGAGACCGGCGGCATCGAGTACCCCGCGGGCCTGCAGGAGAGCGATTTCAAGGAGTCACCCGTCGAGCTTGCCCCCATCACTGAATTCGCCGACGAGAAGACCTACGATGTCGTGGTCGTCGGCGCTGGCACTGGCGGCGTGCCGGCGGCCCTGTCCGCCCTCGAGGAGGGCGCGACTGTCGCCGTGCTCCAAAAGGAGTCGAAGGCCATCGCCCAGGGCGGCACCTGTTCTGGCGTGCTTCTGGACGAGAGCGACGAGCAGGGCGTCATGAACTACATCCAGGGCTTCTTGGAGGACTGCGGCTGGCGCGCCGATCGCAAGCTGGCCGAGACCTACTGCAAATACTCCGGCGAGGCCATCCGCTGGACCCAGGTGCGCACCGCCGAGGCGGGCTTTCCGCCCTACACCGTGCGCCCCACGGCCGTCACCGAGTACGAGGACGGATCGAAGTGCTCCCGCCGTTCCATCATGTTCGGCCCGAAGCCCTTCAACAACGGCACCATGGTGGAGCACTTGGCCGAGCTGGCCGCCGAGCGCGGCGTGGAGTTCTTCTACTCCACCCCCGGCGTGCAGCTGGTCACCGACGAGTCTGGCGCCGTGACCGGCGTCATCGGCAAAAGCGGCAACGACTACATCAAGTTCAATGCCACCAAGGGCGTCATCCTGTCCACGGGCGACTACCAGAACAACCAGAGCCTCGTGGAGCGCTACTGCCCCGACGTGAAGGATTTCGACCGCAAGCAGAGCGGCAAGACCGGTGACGGCATCCTCATGGCCATGGCCATCGGGGGAGGCTTCGTGCCCGTGGGTCACTCCCACATGCTGCACGACTTCGACTCAGGCCCCATGTTCAACGAGCCCTTCCTCACCGTGAACGAGAACGGCGAGCGCTTCATGAACGAGGACTGCGTATTCGAGGAGATCAATTGCGTGCTGCGCAACCAACCCAAGCCCGGCTGGTACTCCCAGATCTTCGATGACGACTACATCGCCCAGGTGACCGAATGGGGCGGCAAGCCCACCGACAAGGAGAAGATCAAGCCCTACATGCCCGATGTGGAGATGGATCGCTCCGGCGAGAGCGGCGCCAACGTCATCGAGGGCCTCATCGACACCTACTGCTGCGACACACTGGACGAGCTGGCCGGCAAGCTGGGCATCCCGGCCGACGCCCTGAAGAAGTCGGTGGAGCGCTACAACGAGCTCGTCGACGCGGGCTTCGATGCCGACTTCGGCAAGCAGGCCAAGTACCTGAGGAAGGTCGAGAAGGCGCCGTTCTGGGGCATCCACAAGCACGTGCGCGTATCCGCCCTGTGCGCCGGCGCCACGGTGAACGAGAACTACCAGGCCACCCGCACCGATGGAGAGGTCATCCCGAACCTGTGGATCACCGGCTTCTCCGCGGGTCAGCTGTGCGGCGCCCCCGACTGGTCCATGTACCAGGGCGGCATGTCCGCCGGCCACTGCATCATGACCGGCCGCATCTGCGGCATCCAGGCCGCCACGGGCGGCAAGCTGGAGGCCGCGACCCCCATCACCGAGGCCGATGTGGTTGCCGTCTCCGCCTAATCCGCCCCACCTCCACGAGAAGGCCTGGGGCCGATACCCCAAAATGTCGGATCCCGGCCTCTTGGCCCCGCCCTCCCCCATGCGCCCCGCACCCCTCCCGGCGGGGCGCTTTTGCGCAAATGCAACCTGCAGGAACCGTGAAAGCAGGACTCCCCCGCAAGCCGGCCAACCCCCAGGAGGGCAACGGGAAACGGAGGGCCTACTCCGGGTCGCCGTAGAGGGCGAAGACGCGACGACGCTCGGCGCCGATGGTGGTGAGGCTGTTGTGGCCGGGCAGCACGGCCGTATCGTCGGGCAGGGCCGCCAACTTCTTCAGGGACGCGCGCATGTCCGCCATGGATCCGCCCTCGAAGTCGGTGCGGCCGATGGTGCCGGCGAACAGGGTGTCGCCGGAGATGAGCACCGGCAGCCCCTCAGGGTGGTTGCCGAACTGCGGGATGTTGAACAGGCAGAGGGAGCCGGGGGTGTGCCCCGGCGTGTCGATGACCTTCCATTTCATGGAGCCCACTTCCACGATGTCACCCTGGGCCACGATGCGGTCCACCGGGCAGGGAACGCCGCGGCTGGCCAGGTCGACACCGGAGGGATTCTCGATCTGAGGCGCATCGAGCGCCGAGGCGATGACCGGGGCGCCCGTGGCCCTGCGCAGGGCCGCTGCGGCCCCGGTGTGGTCGAAGTGGCCGTGGGTGAGCACGATGGCGCCCAGCCTCGCGTCGCCCAGAGCCGCGAGGATCTTCTCGGCATCGCAGGAGGGATCCACCACGAAGGTGCCCTCTCCGTCGGAGACGAGGTACACATTATTGGCAAGCACCCCCATCACCATATATCTCACATCAACGCACAGCCCGCTCACTTCGTAGATATCCGTCGCCATTGCTCGTCCTTTCAATTTGGATCTCAATTAACCGAATCGCATCATTGGCCAAAGCCAGCGAGGGTCCGACCGGCGCCTGATACGGCGCTGCCTTTGGGCCAAGCGCCCTTTGCGCCGCGCCGAACCCAAAACAAGGGCAGATCAGGTGCCTGTCGGAGCCGCGGCGTCGGCGCCACGTTCGGCTACTTAGCCGACCGGGACCCATTGGGCATCATTCTATGGGCATCGAAGACACCGTCCACGTCGGTCAGGCGCTTCGTCATGCGCTCGATGACCGACAGATCGCTCAGCTGGAACAAAAAGCGCATCTCCACCATGCTGTCGCGATGGGTGGTGGTGTTGCAGGACAGCACGTTGGCCCCCATCTCGGAGATCACCCGGGTCACGTCCAACAGCAGGTTCATGCGGTCGAGGGCCTCGATGTAGATCTCCACCTGGTAGGTGGCCGCTGCCGAGGGGCTGCCCTCCCACTCCACGTCGATGATGCGCTCGGGATGACGCTTCAGATCGATGGCGTTGGGACAGTCGGCCCGGTGCACCGACACGCCGCGGCCCCGGGTCACGAATCCCAAAATATCGTCCCCGGGCACAGGGTTGCAGCAGCGCGACAGGCGCACGAGCACATCGTCGACCCCCTTCACCACAATGCCCTGGGAGGTGTGGGTCTCGTGCTTCTTGGGGCGCTTCACGCTCGTGAGCATGGGGGGCATGATGCCCGTGGAGGAGGCCGAGGAGCCCACCGAGGGCTTGCCCGCCTCCTCGTTGCCCTTGTCCACGAGGATCTTCAGCAGGCGGTTGCTCACATGCTGGGCCCGCTCCTTGCCGGCGCCCACCTGCACGAACATATCGTCGGGATCCTTGAAGCCCATGGCCTCGGCCACCAACTTCAGCGCCCGCAGCGACTGGGCGTTGGAGATGCCCAGGCCGTGCTTGCGCATCTCCCGAGCCAGCATATCGCGGCCCATCTGAAGGTCGTCGGAGCGCGTCACCTTCGAGAAGTAGGAGCGGATCTTGCTACGGGCCGAAGGGGTCTTTACCAGCCCCAGCCAGTCCCGGGAGGGTCCGGCGCTCTTCTGGGTGAGGATCTCCACGCGATCGCCCACCTGCAACTTGTAGGAGAGGGGCACGATGGAGCCGTTCACCTTGGCCCCCACGCAGTGGTTGCCCACCTCGGTGTGGATAGCGTAGGCGAAATCGATGGGGGTGGAGCCGGCCCGCAGGGAGATGACCTCGCCCTGGGGCGTGAAGACGAACACCTCGGAGTTGTCGAGGTCCATCTTGAGAGACTTCAAAAACTCCCGGGAGTCCTCGGTCTCGTCCTGCCAGTCCACCATCTGGCGCAGCCACGCCAGCTGGGCGTCCAGGTTGTCCCTACCGCCAGGGCGCGAGCCGCCCGTCTCCTTGTAGCGCCAGTGGGCCGCCACGCCGTACTCGGAGTTGCGGTGCATCTCCTCGGTGCGGATCTGCACCTCCAAGGGCCGGCCCGTCGGGCCCATGACCGTCGTGTGCAGCGACTGGTACATGTTGAACTTCGGCATGGCGATGTAGTCTTTGAAGCGGCCCGGCATAGGGTGCCAGATGGTGTGCACCGCGCCCAGGGCCGAGTAGCAGTCCTTCACCGAGCTCGTGATGATGCGCACGGCGATGAGGTCGTAGATCTCCGAGAAGCCCTTTCCCTTCTTGGTCATCTTCTGGTAGATGGAGTACAGGTGCTTGGGCCGGCCCATGATCTGGGCGGCGATGCCGAGCTTGTCCATCTCGTCGTGGAGCACTGCGATAACATCGGCCAGGTACTTCTCGCGCTCGGCACGGGACTCGGTGACCATGCGGGACACCTGCTTGTACTTGTTGGGCTCCAGGTAGAAAAAGGACAGATCCTCCAGCTCCCACTTGATGGAGTTGATGCCGAGACGGTGGGCGATGGGAGCATAGATCTCCAGGGTCTCGCGGGACTTGAAGATGCGCCGATCCTCCCGCAGGGCCGCGAGCGTGCGCATGTTGTGCAGGCGGTCGGCCAGCTTGATGACGATGACGCGGATGTCCTTGGACATGGCCACGAACATCTTGCGGATGGTGGCGGCCTGCTCGTCGGTGAGCGACTCCACTTCAATGCGGGTGATCTTGGTGACCCCCTCTACCAGGGCGCGCACCTGGGGATTGAAGACGCGCTCCACCTCCTCGCCGGTCACCTTCGTGTCCTCCACGGTGTCGTGCAGCAGGGCCGCGGCGATGGTCTCGGCGTCCATGCGCAGGTCGGCCAGGATGATGCCCACCTCGATGGGGTGGATGATGAAGGGCTCGCCGGACTTGCGGCACTGGCCCGCATGGGCCTCGGCCGCGAACTCGAAGGCTCGCTTCAGCATGGCCTCGTCGGCCTCGTCCATGTAGGCGGCCGTAAGCCGTTGCAGCTCGGCGAAGCGGTCGGCGGGGGTGGAGGCCGCCGAGGCGGTCGACTGACCCGTGGGATCGGGGCGCCCGAGCAGGGCGTCCACGGTCTGCTTGGTGGCCGCGCCGCTCGGCGCGCCCGGGGCCGGGCAGGCGTTGATCTCGTCTCTCTCAGCGCTCACGGCGCTCCCCTTCCTCATCGTTGCGGCCGCTCTGCGGCACTATGGGATGCGACAGGCGCACGGTGAGCCCCTGGGCGTCGAGTCCCAGAGCCCAATCGCAAAAGCCGCCGAATCCCACTCTCTCGTCGATGCCCTCGCGGTAGCGCACCGAATCGGTGAGCTCCACGCGATCGGCGCGCTCCTGCACCCGCACCCACAGGGCCTCCCGGCCGGCTTCCCGCACGGTGCGCGTTTCGATGAGGCCGAGCTCTCGAAAGACCGCCAGGCCGCAGGCGGCGGACACGGGGCTGACCCTATGGAAGCCATCGGAGGCGCCATGGGCCAGATCAGCCGGCCCGGCGCAGAAGTAGTCGTTGGGGCATTCCCGCTGCAAATGGCGCAGGCGGCGGTACACCTGGGCCATCACGTCGTGGTCCGGCGTGGCCTCGGCCAGGATGCGCTCGTTCAAGGCCGCGTCGCCCCGGCCGTAGAGCAGGTGCACCCAAGCGGGCTTCCCGTCGCGGCCGGCCCGGCCGCTCATCTGATTGAACTCCACATCGCTGAAGGGCAGGTGGTACAGCACCACGTGGCGGATGTTGGGGATGTCCACCCCCTCGCCGAAGGCCGAGGTGGCCACGAGCACCTTCAGGTCGTCGTTGCGGAACAGCTCCTCCACCCGTTGGCGCTCGGCCCGGGACAGCCCGGCGTTGTAGAAGCCGATGAGACAGGCGAGCTGGGGCACCCGGCGCCGCAGCAGGCGGGCGAGTGCCACGGAGTGCTCCCGCGAGTTCACGTACACGACGGTCTTCTCACCGGAAGCCACCAGGTTGGCCAGGTAGTCGTCCCGATGGGCGATGTTGCGCTGATCGTCCAGGTACAGATTGTCGCGGCCCGTCTCGTCGATGACCGACGCGCTCAGGGGCAGCACGTCCCCGATATCGGCGGCGATGCAATCGTTAGCCGTTGCCGTCACAGCAAGCACCGTGGGCTCCCCGAGCCGCGCGAGCGCCCGGCCCAGCTGGGTGTAGGCCACGCGCTGGCCGGCCTTGGCCTGGCCGATATGATGGGCCTCGTCCACCACGACGAAGCGGATGCGCCCGGAGGCGGCCAGCTCATCGGTATGGAACATGAGGTACTCCGGGGTGGTAAGCACGATGTCCACGGTGCCGTCGGCCAGCCCCGCGTACACTCGGGCCCGCTCCTCAGGGGTGCTCTCCCCCGTGATGACCGCGCTCGCGATGCCGAAGCGCTCCAAGCCGGCGCGCAGATGGAACACCTGGTCGGCGATGAGGGCCCGCAACGGGTAGATGAACAGGCTCGCCTCGCGGGCCGCCAGGGCGCGCACGGCGGCGTGCACCTGGAAGCACAGCGACTTGCCGCGGCCCGTGGCCATGACGGCGAAGGTGGACTGGCCGGCGGCCAGGGCATCGAGGATGCGGCGCTGGGCCGGATGCAGGGGCGCCTCGCCGATGATGGCGGCCACGAGCTGCGCCTCCAGCCCCGCCGGATCGCGCTCGGCCACGGCCTCCCAGCGCCGGCGCACCGCCCCCAGGTCCGGGGCCCCGGCATCGGGCATGACCTCGCGATCGGGGGCGTCACCGTTGCCGGTCCCATCGCGTTCGGCGAAGAGCTCCTCGCAGAAGGTGCGGGCCTCCGGGTCGAGGCAGGCCTCCAGGGCACCGCAGGTGCGGGCCGGGGCGATGGTCTCCAGCATGGCCTTCACCGAATGGCGGCCGCGCCATTCGTCGATCTGCACCGTGAAGGCGGCATCCACCACGGCATCGTTCACGAGCAGCGCCTCGATGGCGGCGCAGTGGAACATGATGCCGGCCACGGAGGCCCGGCCGTTGGTGAGGGTGCAGGCGAAGTGGTCCTTGGTCTGGCCCACGGCCCGGGTGTTCGCCAGAGTGACGTTGCGGGCGAGAAAGACCGGCTGGGGGTTCTCCTGGCCGAAGGGGGCCAGGCGGTCCACCATGGCCACGGTCTCCAGCGTCAGCTCGTCCAAGCTCACAGCGGCGTCCACGGTGGTGAGGGGATGAAAGGCCGCCTCGGGCAGCCGCTGCATATAGGCGTCGAGCCCCTCGGCGAAGGCGCGCAGGTTCTCCACGGGAATGGTGACCCCCACGGCGGCCCCGTGGCCGCCGAAACGGGTGGTGAGGTGCGAGAGCGACTCCACGGCCTCGAACAGGTTCACGTTGCCCACCGACCGGCCCGAGCCCCGGGCCTCGTCGCCGTCCACGGTGAACAGCAGCGAGGGCACCCCGTAGGTGTTCACGAGGCGGGAGGCCACGATGCCCTTCACGCCCTCGTGCCAGCCCTCGCCGGCCACCACCAGGGCCCGCTGGCCGCGGTAGATCTCGCTGGCCTGAGCGCGGGCGATGTCGGAGAGCTCGGCCTCGATGGCCCGGCGCTGGTTGTTCACCTCTTCCAGGCGCTCGGCCATGACGCAGCACTCGCCGTAGTTGTCGCACATGAGCAGATCCAGGGCCAAGTCGGCGTTGCCCATGCGCCCGGCGGCGTTCAGGCGAGGAATGAGGGAGAAGGACAGGTTGGTGGCGGTCATGGGCTTGCCGGCCTGCCCCGTGGTGGCCAGCAAGGCCGCGATGCAGGGCCGCGGGTTCGCATTCATGCGGGCCAGGCCATCGGCCACCAGGGCACGGTTCTCGTCGCGCATGGGCATGAGATCAGCCACGGTGCCCAGGGTGGCGAAGTCGGTGTAGCTGCGCCACAGGTGCGGGAACCCGAGGCGCGCGCCGAGCATCTGCACGAGCTTCAGGGCCACGCCAACGCCGGCCAGAATGGCGCTCGGGCAGCCCGGCTCCATCTTCGGATCGGCCACGCACACCCCCTCGGGCACCAGGTCGGCGGCCTCGTGGTGATCGGTGATGTACACCTCGATGCCGGTCTTCACGATCTCGGCCACCTCGTGTTTGCAGGCGATGCCGCAGTCCACGGTGACGATGACGTCCGGCTCCAGCTCCCGGGCCCGCTCGAAAGCGGCGGCCGTGATGCCGTAGCCCTCCTCGAAGCGACGCGGGATGAAGGGGAAGGCGCAGCCACCCAGGGCCCGCAGGCCGCGGGTGAGCACCGTGGTGGCGGAGATACCGTCCAGGTCGAAGTCGCCGAATACGAGGATGCGCTTCCTCCCCTCGAGGGCCGCCGCCAAACCGTCGGCCACCTCGGGCAGCCCGGGAATGTCGCGGGGGTTCAGCCAGTCGCGGTCGAGCGAGGGGCTCAAGAAGTGCCGCGCCGCCGCGGGCGTGTCGATGCCGCGTCCGACGAGGGTGGCGGCGATGAAGCGGGGCAGGGCCAGCTCGCGCTGGAGGCAACGGACGGCCTCGGGAGCGGCTTCCCTGATACTGAACTGGGCGGTCATGGTGACAGGCTACCTAACATGCTCAAACTCTTGTGTCTTACCGTCCATTTTCGCACAAAGCGCTCACGCTGTCACCGCCGCGGCCGCGCTCGTTACAATCCACAGAACACATCGCACCGGGACATCGCCAGAAAGGACGCCGGAGCTCTTGAGGCCAAAACGACCCCAATGTATGGATTGTGCGACCTGCAGTGAATGCTCTTCTTGTATAACCCCAGTTCAATCCCTTGAATCATTTTTGTTCACCACAGCATACCCATACATTGGGGCCGTTGTTGGCTCTGGCTGGCCATCCACGCGCAGCGGCTCACCCGCCGAAAACAACCGGGGGTCGCCCCAACAGACGGCCCCCGGCTCTCGAGGGGCGTAAACGGCAGTGCTACCTAGCCGCCGCCTTCAGAAGATCGAGCACCGCATCGGGAGTCACGGCACCCATGACGGCCTCGGCCAGGGCGCGAGCCTCCTCGTGGTTCCACCCGGCGATGGCGGCGCGGGTGGCCAGAATGCTCGCGGGGCCCACGCTGTACTCCGTGAGCCCGAAGCTGATCCACAGCGGAATGAGCAGCGGATCGGCAGCCGCCTCGCCGCACATGCCCACAGGAATACCCGCCGCCGTGCCGGCGGCGATGACCGAGCGGATGGAGCGAAGCACCGCGGGGTTGAAGGCGGAGTACAGGTAGCGCACCCGATCGTTGCCGCGATCCACCGCCATGGTGTAGCCGGTCAGATCGTTCGTGCCGATGCTGAAGAAGTCGGCCTCGGCCGCCAGCGCATCGGCCATGAGGGCCGCCGCCGGCGTCTCGATCATCACGCCCACGGGCACGTCCTTGTTGCAGGCGACGCCCTCGCGGGAGAACTCATCGGCGTAGCGGCGGATGAGGGCGCGCACCTGGCGCAGCTCCTCCACGCCGGTGACGAGCGGCACCATAATGCGCACGTCCCCGAAGGCGCTCGCCCGCAGAAGCGCCCGCAGCTGGGTGCGGAACACGTCCTCGCGGGCCAGGCAGTAGCGGATGGCGCGGAAGCCCATGAAGGGGTTGTCTTCCTTCTCCAAGCCCAGGTAGGGAATGTCCTTGTCGCCGCCGATGTCCAGGGTGCGGATGATGACGGGGCGCCCCTTCATGATGAGGGCCGCCTGCTGGTAAGCGCGGAACTGCTCCTCCTCGGTGGGCATCGCGCCGCCGTCCATGAACAGAAACTCAGTGCGGAACAGGCCCACGCCCTCGCCGTCGTTGTCCACCACGGCTCGGGCGTCCTCCACCGAGCCGATGTTGCCGAACAGCTCCACCTGGCACCCGTCAGCGGTGATGGTCTTCTTCCCCACGAAGCGCTGCAGAGCCTCCTTCTCGCGGCGCAGGGCCTCCTGGCGCACGCGGGCCGCCGCAAGCTCGGCCTCGTCGGGCGCCACGGCTACCGCGCCCTCGCCGCCGTCCACAATGACCTGGGCGCCCTCGGGCAGCTTCCGCACCGCATCCGGCACGGCCAGCACGGCGGGAATCTCCAGGGCACGGGCCAGGATGGCCGAGTGGCTCGTCATGCCGCCGGTCTCCGTCACGATGCCCACGACGTTGTCGCGGTCGAGACCGGCGGTCATGGAGGGCACCAGATCGTGGGTGACGAGCACGGTGCCGCGGGGCACGCGGGACACGTCCACCTCGCGCACGCCGAGCAGCTGGCAGAGCACGCCGCTCTTGATGTCGCGCACATCGGCGGCCCGCTGGCGCGTCAGGTCGTCGTCGGCGGCCTCGAACATGACGGCGAAGGTCTCGCATACCGTATCGAGGGCCGCCTCGGCGCACTGGCCGCCGTCGATGAGGTTGTCCATCTCGGCCACCATGAACGGGTCGGAAATCATGAGCACATGGCCCTCGAGGATGGCGGCCTCGGCATCGCCCACGCGTTCGCGCACCACCTCGGCCTTCTCGCGCGTAAGCGCCGAGAAGGCCTCGATGGCGCCGTGCAACCGGCTCTTCTCCGCCTCGGCGTCGGTCACCTCCACTACCTCGTAGGCAAGGCAGGGCTCGGCGATGACCATCACCGTGCCGATGCCCAGCCCCGGCGAGGCGGCAACGCCCGCAAGCGCGGCCATGGGGCTACTCCCCCAGGCCCGACTCGATAAGCTGGATGGCCGCGTCGAGCGCCGCCTGCTCGTCGGCACCCTCGCAGCGCACCTCGACCTCGGTGCCGCACTTGATGCCGGCGGCCACGATGGCCATGAGGCTCTTCGCGTTCACTTCCTTGTCCGCGGCCACGATGGTGACGTCGCTCGCGAAGGGCGCCATGGCCGAGGCCAAAACGCCGGCCGGGCGCATGTGCAGGCCGCTGCCGTTGGTGAGGGTGATCGTCTGGGAAACCATAGTTCTCTCCTTGTCGTCAAGTCGAATGCTTCTGTCTGTCGCCGAGCGCTCGTGCCGGGATGCCTGTACCGGGGCGCTCCTGCCGGGTGCTCCCGCCGGGGCACGTGCACCGGAGCGCTCCCGCCGAAACGCTCCCGCCGGGACCCGCGCCGGAGGCTCTTGCCGCCGCCTTAGGCCTCAGTGCGCTTCTTCTTCAGCAGCGCGAGCATGAACATGCCCGCAACCGAGCCGACCGCAAGGGCCACCAGGTACATGAGCGCACCGCCGATGACGGGCACCACGAAGATACCGCCGTGGGGCGCCATGAGCGTGCAGCCGAAGAACCAGGACAGGCCGCCGGCCACAGCCGAGCCCACCACGCAGGAGGGGATGACCCGCAGCGGGTCAGAAGCGGCATAGGGAATGGCGCCCTCGGTGATGAACGACAGGCCCATGATGTAGTTCACCGGGCCGTTCTTGCGCTCGTCGGCCGTCCAGCGGTCCTTGAAGAAGGTGGTGGACAACGCGATGGCGATGGGAGGCACCATGCCGCCGATCATGACCGAGGCCATAATCTGGAAGCTGGCGTCGGTGCCGAGGGCGAGCATGCCGGTGCCGAACACGTAGGCCGCCTTGTTGAAGGGGCCGCCCATGTCGATGGCCATCATGCCGGCAAGGATCATGCCGAGCACAACGCCGAAGTTGTTATCGGAAAGCCAAGTGAGCGCGTTGGACATGCCGGTGTTGATCATGCCCATGAACGGGCCGACCGCGCACATGATGACGGCGATGGCCCCCAGGCCCGCCAAAGGATAGATGAGGATCTGCTTGATGCCGGCCAGCGAGTCGGGCATCTTCTCGCACAGCTTCTCGATGCCGAGCATGGCATAACCGCCCGCGAAGCCCGCGAGCAGGCCGCCGAGGAATCCCGAGGGAATGTCGCCGCCGGGCAGCCCGAAGGTGGAGCCGAGCGTGGCCATGAAGCCGCCGACGAAGCCCACCACCAAGCCGGGACGGTCGGCGATGGACTGGGCGATGTAGGCGGCGAGGATCGGCACCATGAAGCTGAAGGCAAAGCCGCCGATGGTCTTGAACCAGGCCGAGATCGGCGTGCCGGTGCCGAAGTTGCCGTCCTGGGGCACCCCGGCGATGCCGTCGATGAGGAAGGCGAGCGCGATGAACAGGCCGCCAGACACCACGAAAGGCAGCATATGGGAGACGCCCTCCATGAGATGCTTGTAGATCTTGCGACCGGCGCTCTCGCCCGCCTCGTCCTCGGCAGCCGCGGCGTTCGCGCCGCCGGCGTGGTGGTACACGCGCGCGTCGCCCGCCAGGATGCGGTCGATGAGCTCGTCGGGCTTGTTGATGCCGTCGGACACCTTCACAATGACCGCGGGCTTGCCGTCGAAGCGGGCCATTTCCACTTCCTTGTCGGCGGCCACGATGATGCCGTCGGCAGCGGCGATTTCCTCGCGGGTCAGGCGGTTCTTGGTGCCCCCGGTGCCGTTGGTCTCGGCCTTCAGGGCGATGCCGCGCGCCTCGGCGGCCTTCGTGAGCGCCTCGGCGGCCATGTAGGTGTGGGCGATGCCCGTGGGACACGCCGTCACCGCCAGGATACGGAAGCCGTCGGCCTTGCCGTGCTCCTCAGCGTAGGCGGCCTTGGCGGCGTCGATGAGGGCCTCAGTGCCTTCCACGTCGCCTTCCATATCGGCTTCGGCCTCGGCCTCCACTTCGTCGGCGAAGCGCTCGCGCTCCTTCGCGTCGATGGCGGCGAGGAACGCCTCGGGGGTTTCCGCTGCCATGAGCTGGGCGCGAAAGTCGAGGTCCATGAGGATGGTCATGAGCCGCGAGAGCACCTCCAGGTGCACATCTCCCCCGTCGTCGGGCGCGGCGATCATGAACAGCAGCGTGGAGGGAGCCCCGTCCGGAGCGCCGTAATCGACCCCGGCAGGCGCCGTCATGGCCGCCAGGGACGCCCGCTTCGTGGCCGCCGTCTTCGCATGGGGGATGGCGATGCCCTCGCCCACGGCCGTGGTGCCCTGGTTCTCGCGGGCGATGATGGCCTCGCGGAAGGCCTCCTTGTCGTTGAGGTTTCCGGCTCTATCATGCAGCTCCACGAGCTGGGCGATGGCGCCGGCCTTGTCGGCGGGCGCGCTGCCGATGGCTATGGCCCCGGGTTGAAGCAAATCGACAATTCTCATAGACGAACCGCACTCCTTTCAGTTGCAGGGTTCCACGAAAGTGACGGGAAGCAGGTCGGATACCTGCCCCGCCGATGCCAAAGAGGGAGAGAAAGCCGTGGCGGAGCCGGCCGCCAGGCCGAGGCGCAGGGCGTAGACGGCGTCGTCCGCGCCAGGGCAGAGCGACTCGCGGCCGGGAAGGGAGGCTCCCGCGAGCCCCGCCAGAAAACCCGCCACCATGGAATCGCCCGCGCCCACCGAGTTCACGAGGGCGCCCGCCGGGGCCGCGCCCCGGGCGATAAGCCCCTTCGCGTCCACCAGCAGCGCTCCGGCCGCACCGCAGCTGACGAGCACGAAACGGGCGCCAGCCCGGGCAAGGTCGCGCGCGGCAGCTACCACGGCGGCCTCGTCGGCGGCATCGCAGCCGGCCAGCTCAGCCAGCTCGTGGTTGTTGGGCTTTACGAGGAAGGGCCGTGCGGCGAGGGCCTCGGTCAGGGCAGCACCCGTGGTATCGACCACGCACCGCGCGCCGTGCTCGGCGGCAGCCGCGGCCAGATCGGCGTAGAGGTCCGCCGGGCAGCCCGGCGCCAGGGAGCCCGACAGCACGAGGCAATCGTCCGAGCCCAACCGCTCGATGCGGCGACGGAGCGTCGCGATGGCGACCGGGCCCACCGCCGGGCCGCAGCCGTTGATCTCCGTCTCTTCCAACGAGCCGTCGGCGCGGGGGCGCTTCATCTTCACGTTGATGCGGGTCTGCCCCTCATCCAAGCGCACGAAATCGCAGGGGACGCCGGCGGCCTCCACGCCTTCCACGAGCGCCGTGCCCGTAGTGCCGGCGATGAACCCGGAGGCGCACGCATCTTGGCCGAAGCGGTGCAGCATGGTGGCCACGTTCACACCCTTGCCGCCGTAGGACAGATCATCAGCCGCTGATCGGTTCGTGACGCCCTCGGCGAAAGCGGGCAGGCGCATCATCCAATCGAGCGCCGGATTGCACGTGACGGTGAGAAACATTGCGGTCCTTTGGGTCGACCCTAGTCTGCCAGGGCGCAGTATAGCACCGTCGTCCAACCCTG
Source organism: Adlercreutzia muris (assembly GCF_041223505.1). NCBI lineage: Bacteria > Bacillati > Actinomycetota > Coriobacteriia > Eggerthellales > Eggerthellaceae > Adlercreutzia > Adlercreutzia muris. The sequence continues at coordinate 202,047 of NZ_JBCLQK010000003.1, read as the reverse complement.
CCCGGGAAAAGCGCCGAGTTTTTCACACCCCGCCAAGAAGCCCGCACGCCGCCGCGGGCAAGGCGCACCCCGCTGCGGGCGACCCCCTCCATCGAACGGAGCCGCCTAGCGGTTATCCACCTTCTCGGGGTACATGTCGTGCTGGGTTAAGCGCTCCCAGGCCACCTTCTCCCACGGCGTGCCGGCACGGCCGTAGTTGCAGTACGGGTCGATGGAGATGCCGCCGCGGGGCGTGAACTTGCCCCACACCTCGATGTACTTCGGATCCATGAGCGCGATGAGGTCCTTCATGATGATGTTCATGCAGTCCTCGTGGAAGTCGCCGTGGTTGCGGAAACTGAACAGGTACAGCTTCAGGCTCTTGGACTCCACCATGCGCTCGCCGGGCACGTAGGAGATGTAGATAGTAGCGAAGTCGGGCTGGCCCGTGATGGGGCAGAGACTCGTGAACTCGGGGCAGTTGAACTTCACGAAATAGTCGTTGCCCGGATGCCTGTTCTCGAAGGTCTCGAGCACCGAGGGGTCGTAGTCGGTGGGGTACTGGGTGCCCTGGCTGCCCAAATGCGTCACGCCACCGGCGCGCGTCTCCTCCTCATCGCGGCCAGAGGTCCCGGCCGCCGAGGCGGACGCGGAAGCCTTCGCGGCCGAGGCGGACACGGAAGCCCTCGTGGTCTTCTTCGACGAGGTCTTCGCGGAATTCGCCCCCTTTGCGGGCGCGGCCTCCGTCGCCTTTGGGGCCGCGCCGCCTGCCGAAGCCGCGGCCTTCGCCTTCTTAGCCGTGCTGGCAGCGATCTTCTGGCGCTTCACCGCATCCACGTAGTGCTGAGGCGCCGTGGCCGCGCGCAGTCCCTCCTCGCGAGCGCTGGCCAAGTCGATGGTCTCGCCGCCGCGGGTCGCGGCCCGCGCGGACGACAGGGTCGCAGCAGGCTGCTCCCGCTCCAGATGGGCCGCGATGGCGGCCAGGGCCGAGGAGTCCACCGACCCCTCGGTGCTCGCCGTTGCCGTCCCGTCGGCGTCTTCTCCGAACAGCGCTTCGGCCATTTCCATCGGTTTCATGGGCTATCCCTTCAACGCGGGGTCTTCAACGTGGTTGGCGGCGAAGGCGGCCGCCCGGTCGATGCAGGTGGCGCACGCGCCGCAGGGGGCCGCGCCGCCCTCGTAGCAGGACCAGGTCAGCTCGTAGGGCACCCCAAGCGTCAGCCCCTCGGCCACGATATCCGCCTTCGACCAGGTCACGAACGGGGCTTCCAGGCGCAGCTCGCCGCCGGTGCCCTCGGCGATGGCGGCGGCCATGGCCTCCACGAACGCCGGAGAGCAATCGGGATAGGCAGCGCCGGCCCAATCGTCGTGATGGGCGCCGTAGAGCACTACCGAGCAGCCCAGGGAAAGGGCCATGGAGGCCGCCGAGGACAGAAACAGCCCGTTGCGGAAGGGCACGTAGGTGCTCACGACGCCCCCCTCGGCCGTCTCCTGTTGCTCCCCGTAGGCACCCGTGGGCACCGCCTCATCGGAATGGGCCAACAGCGAGCAGGCGCTGTCGGCGAAGATGGCCTCCAAGTCCAGGAAGCGCTGCCCCACCCCGTAGTGGGCCGCCACGGCCCGGGCTGCCTCGATCTCTCGGATGTGCCTCTGCCCGTAGCTTATGGACAGGGCGTACACGTTCTCGGCCCCGAAACGGGCCACGGCCCCGGCGAGCAGCGTCGTGGAGTCCACGCCGCCCGAGCACAGCACGAGGGCTTTTTCCTGCATAGTCACGCTTCCTTCTTTCGTTCCAGAGGGGGCGGCCCGCCCGGCGAAGGGCCCCGCCACGCAGGCGCCCTCCCCAAGCCGCTGCGCGGGATGCCCGCAGCGGCCTGACGCGCCCCTCGCTCCTTGCGGTCTCAGACGCCCCGGCTCTCGTTTGGCCAGATGATCTTGTGCAGCTGCAGCTGCAAGCGGGCGCGATCCAGACCGCGCTCGATGAGGTAGGCTGCAATGGCGGCCGGCTCCAGGGCGCCCCATACGGGACTCGCGAGCACCGTGCAGCGGTCCCACAGCCCCGCCTCGTCGGCCATACGCTCCATGAAGACCAGGTCCTCTTCGCTGCCCACGACGAACTTCACCGCATCGCGCTCGTCCAGCACATCGTAGTTCTCCCGCCGCATGGCAGCCGACACGGCCTCGCCGGCCGTAGGCGTCTTCCAATCCACGGTGAAGTGCAGGCTGCCCGGCAGCCCCGCCTCGGCGGCCGCCTCGCGCAGATGGGCCATGGGCCCCAGGTCGCGAGAGCCGTTGGTCTCGATCTCCACCCGCAGGGGCCGCGGGCTCTCAACCGATAGCAGCGCCTGCACCAGATCGGGCAGGTAGGGCTGCAGCAGCGGCTCGCCGCCGGTGAGGGTCACGCAGGACACGCCGGTCTCGGCCACCCAGGCCAACAGCTGGGGCACGCTCCACCCCTCCACCTCCACGAGGGGGTGGTTCGCCCAGCGCGTATCGCAGTAGGTGCACCACATGTTGCAGCCGGCGAACCGAATGAAGGCCGCTGGCCGGCCGGAGGCCAGCCCCTCCCCGTTCAGGCTCACGAACTTCTCGGCCACGGGAAACAGCTGGGCCCGGGCCGCGATGGTGTGGCGGGCCTGGTGGCGCTCGGCATCTAGCAGGCCGTCGTTCTCTTCCTCGGGAACCATGGCCCTACGCGTCCTTCCGATAGAAGGCGCAGTTGTTCGGCGTCTCGTAGACGTCCACCTGGGCCACGGGCAGCCCTTGGGCGGCCAGCTCGTCGAAGAACCACTTCGCCAAGTTCTCGGCCGTGGTGCGGAAGGGCACGGTGAACAGCGCGAAGCCCTCGCGCTCGAGGCAGGCCAGCGTATCGGGGGCAAGCGAGCCCTCCTCGATGATGAAGTGATGGTCGAGCCGCTCGGTCAGCGACCGCAGGGCGCCCTTGAAATCGCCGAAGTCAACCACCATATCCTTGCAGGTGCCCTCGGTCTGCAACTCGGCAACCTCCAGATAGGCCACCACACGCCAGCGGTGCCCGTGCAGGTTCTCGCACTTGCCATGGTAATCAGTCAGAAAATGAGAGGCGTCGAAGCTGCTCTCGGTCTTCAATCCGTACATATCGAATTCTCACCAATCTACGAACATTTGTATGATATACTATCCCACGCAGGGAGCACTCAGCCCACTGCATTCACCCCGCAACCATGCTAGCTAGGAAAGGGGGTGATGCAGATGAGCGAAATGCTGGCCTGGGCCCAAGTCTTGGTTGGAGTTGCCACGTTTATCGTAGCCGTTCTGGCTCTGATAAAAGAGAACCCGCCGAATAACGGCGGGAACTCCAACAACAAAGACGAGGACTAGGCACCCTCGTCGAAGGGCGCGCCGCTTGGGGCGCCCTTCTTTAGGCAAAAAGCATCTTACCACACTTCTGCGCTAGAACGCCGCGTCGAAGGGATCGGTCACGATGATTTCACTTTGGCCGCGGGTGAGCTCGGTGAGCTTCTCCAGGAAGGGGGACTGGGTGCCGTCGAGCATACGGAAGGTGATGAGCACGTTCTCGGCGAAGTCGGTGTCGTGCACCCGGGCACCGGCATCCTCGGCCAGGCGGCAGGCGGGCTCGTACAGGTTGTAGGGCACCTCCATCATGATGTCCACGCAGCGGGACACCACCACGATGCGCGCCGCATCGATGGCCGCCTTCGTCGCATCGGTATAGGCGCGCACAAGGCCGCCCGTGCCCAGCAGGATGCCGCCGAAGTAGCGGGTGACCACCACGGCCACATCCTCCAGGCCCGCGTGCTGGATGGCCTCAAGCGTGGGCATGCCCGCAGTCTTGGCCGGCTCGCCGTCATCGGTGTAGCGCACCCGTCCCCCGCGCAGCACATAGGCGTACACGTTGTGCCGCGCCATGCGGTGGGCCGCCTTCACCTCGGCGATGAAGGCAAGCGCCTCCTCCTCGGTCGTCACCGGCGCGATGCGACCGATGAAGCGGCTCTTCTTCTCGACGATCTCCGTCTCGGCGACGGCGGCTATGGTGCGATAGGCTGTCATCGGGCAAGGTCTTCCGCTATACTTAAAACTGACACTACTTGCCACCTTCCCGTCGGTCTCTTTCCACGTCTTCTACCAAATCAATGATCGCTTGCCGATTGTGCACACCGAGTTTGCGATAAATATTCTGCGTATGCGTCTGCGCAGTACGCTCGGAAATGAACAATGTCTCCCCTGTGCGTTTAGCACTGTAACCACAGGAAAGATAATACAGCACATCTACCTCACGATCAGACAAACCAGCCTCCTTGCCGATGGTCGCGCAAACTGTTCGGCGCCTATCCCGCTCGCCATCGGCAGATGGAGATGCGCTCGCAGGGAAAAGCAGCGCGAGCACATTGCCCTGGCACAATCGAGCGAGAAAGAGAAACAGCATGATGAGCGTGGCGAGCTCCGAGATCATAATAGTCGGATAGACACCCGTCGCTGCAGTTTGCCCTATCGAAGCAAGCAGAGGTGGGCAAAGCAGATAGGTCACAATTTTCTCAACGACCAAAGCGCTGCAGAGAAATACACCGAAGGTCTGCAACGGAGACAAGCGGTTCTGATAAGTGAAGAGCAGGATGCAAACAGCCAGTAAGAGCGTCAGAGAGAGCCCCGCATCAAACGTGACGAGATCATCGCCGAATTCCGCAAGTGACATGAGCACAGGAGTTGCAAGCAAACCAACAGCGACCCCAAGAGCCGCCACCCAAAAGGCCGAGCGATTCCAACTCGGAATATTGCCACGGGTCGAATGCGCCGAAGCCACCAGCAGCAGACCGGCAAATGTGAAATACGAAATAACAGGGAAATGGGAAACGGCGGCCGGCACGATCTCCCCACCGACGGCAGATACTTCATTCGTCATATCGAAGGCATAACGAAACGCATGAGAGACGGAAAGGACGAAATAAGCTGACAAAGGAAGAAGCCATGTCTTCAAGTAGGGGGCCTTGGTCAACCGATCATAGGAAGACGTAGCTTCTACAGTCGACGGCGCCCGAGGCGATAGAGCCACCGACAGCCCGGCCACCAGCAGCCCCACCGCAGGAACGAAGCCGAACAAGCTATCGGAAGTCGCCGTAACCGGCGAGAGCACTTTCCCCATCATCGACGATGCGCTCAGCACAGCAGCGCCCTGAAACAAACCCACTGTATACACAAGCCGCATAAGCATCAGCACGGCACCAGCAGAAATTATTAGAAAAGTCACCGCATAGCCGACAACGGCCAAAAGCGACAGGACTGGCGCCGCTTCTGCCGACGGCATTACCACGCCCATCAAATAGGATCCTGTCATCAAAGAAAACACCGCAGCACCGGCAAACAAAATCGGCTCACGATCCAGCAGGGCCTCGATGGCCCGATATTTCACCGCAGCGACAACGCAACCAGCAAGTAATAAGACAAGGAATAGTCCATAGCCAGCCTCGGCCCCCTCCCCCAAACGATAAAATAGCGTGACACGGTAGAAAGCACGTTGGTAGTACGGCCACAAAAAACTGAGGCCGACGAAATTAGCTATCGTGAGCGCACTCTTGTACGATTTGCTCCCAACCATTCCAACCCTCCCGAAGCCGTCTGAGTTCACAATACCACGAGTTGCCCTGCCCAGATCCCACAGCTGACATCGACGGCAAAGCCCCCGGCGTTGCAGAACGCCGGGGGCAGGGAGGGAGGGCTGAGGGAATACAGTAACTAAATGCCCAGGCAATTGCGAACGGAAATACGGCCGAAAGCGAGGCACTCACCGAGGTTGCCGGCGCCTTGGTACATATTGGACCATACTGAGCCGAACTCGCCGGCGCTGTACAGGTGCGGAATCGGCTGGCCATCGAGGTCGAGGATCTCGCCCTTGGCGCTGCGGCGCGGCCCACCATCAGTGTTCAGCATCGTCGGGGCGCAGAACAAGGCGTAAAAGGGCCCTTCTTCGATGGACTTCAATTTGTTGGCGGGACGATGGAAGTACACATCATTGCCATTGGCCACGCATTCGTTCCACTGAGAGACCGTCGTGGCCAGCGCCTCGGCCGGCACCTCGATCTTTCCAGCCAGCTCCTCGATGGTGTCGGCAGTGAATCCCCAGCCATCCATGGGATCGAAGTCGATGGCCATCATCTTGTTCTCGAGAATGGACTGATAGCCGGGGGCATCGGTAATGAACCAGGTCTTTGCCGGCATGGGCAGATGGGGCCACTCGCCGCCGAACTGCATGTGGCCGTGACGCGAGCCCACATGAGAGGAAAGATCCCCCACATCCATGAAATCCCAGTCCTCGCACACATCACCATCCCAGTCCATATAGAATCGTTGGCCATTGATGGCAACGGTAATGCCCTGGTCTTTGGGAGTGCGCATCAGACAAACATCACCGTCGATGGGGCTCATGGAGGTCCAGAAGCCGGCGCAGCTGTTCATGTGCCACATATCGGCCCCGGCACGGGCGCACATGGTAATGCCATCGCCCTCGTTGTACTCGCCGGCAATGCGTCGCGCCCATGGGCCGCTCAGGTAGTCAGCCTTCATCTGAGCGTTGTTCTCAAAGCCGCCCAAGCACATGATGACGCCCTTGTTCGCCTTCGCGTACTTGCTTGCGGTGCCATCGGTGTACACCACGCCGAGAATCTCCTTCGTGGCAGGGTCCTGGACCAAAGCCGTAACCGGCGAGCTCGTCTTGTGGGTAATAACATCGGTGAACTGGTTCTTCACGTTGTTCATGAAAGGCGTGACCTGAGTGTTCCCATTTCCATTGTCGTTCTTGAAACGCACGCGGCCCAAGGAATAGGCGTGGGGCATCTCGCTGTACTCGGGGTAGCAGCTCTCACCTGTTCCCGGCTCGAAGTACTCCGAAATCGTCACATCGTCTTCGCTGAAGCCGGGCAGGCTCCGCAGCCAATCGAGATTCTCCGCTATGCCGGCGGCGTAGGCATCGATCACATCATCGGGCACGTTGTCCATCTCGCCGCGCAGCTCGCGCACATATTCGGCGAAGTTATCGGGGTCCTTCGTCCAAAGCACCATGCCCGCGGCGAATGCGCTATTGCCGCCGCCCGTCTCCAAGGGACCCTTCTCCAAAAGCAGGCATGTGGCGCCATTGCCCTCGGTGGCCACCGTGACCGCCGCGGCCAAACCGGCCAAGCCGCCGCCCACGACGATGACATCGCTCTCCTCGTCCCAGCTGATGTCGTCGACCGAGGCCGCCTCGTCATTAGCCGGCGTCTCGGCCGCGGGGGCACATCCGGCCAGACCCGCGACGGCCGCACCTCCCAAGGCCACCGTCGCCGTCTTCAGGAACGCGCGCCTCGATTGCATAATGTCCATGATTTCCCTCCTAAACGATTTGGAGCTCTGCACCGCCCATCGGTGCGCTAACAGGAGGGATCATGAACCGCAGCGAGGGTCGGCGAAAGCGCAGCCCTTGCGTAAATGCGGCCGTCCGAACAGCTACGTAGTTTCTACGCAGCTGCTAAAAGAGGAGGTCAGATATGGTAATGGGCCGAAACGAGCGATTGCTTGCCCCAATGGGCCGAAATGTGCGTCAGGACCCGCGCTACTCCCCCAGCTTCTCGGCGGCCTCGAGCCATTCGAGCTCCAAGGCCTCTATCTGGTCTTGGAAGTCGGCGATCTCCTCCTGCATGGCGGTGAGCACCAGGTAGTCGGATTGGTCGGCCTCGGCCATCTCCAGCTGCTTCTTCTCGATCTTACCCTTCAGGGTGCCGATCTTCTTCTCGCTAGAGGCCATGAGCTTGCGCAGCTCGCGCTGTTCTCCGCCAGAAAGCGCCGGCGCCGCATGCCCCGCGGGATTCCCCGGGGTCACTTCCCCAGACGCGGCCTTCACCGCCGGCGTCGCCTTCCCAGGCGCCGCGATCGCCGCTTCCCGCTCGGCCTCTCTCGTCAGCTCCAGGTACTCTTCCACCCCGCGAGGCAGATGGCGCACCTTGCCATCGATGAGGGCGAACTGATGGTCGGTCACGCGCTCCATGAGGTAGCGGTCGTGGGTGACGAGCAAAAGCGTGCCCGGCCAGCCGTCGAGCAGGCTCTCCACGGCGGCCAGCATGTCGGTGTCCAAATCGTTGCCGGGCTCGTCCAAGATGAGCACGTTGGGCTCGTCGAGCAGGATGAGCATGAGCGCGAGCCGTCGCTTCTGGCCGCCCGACAAGTCGCACACCGGCTCGTTCTGGTCGTCCTTCGTGAAGCCCAGGCGCTCGAGCAGCTGGCCCGGGGTCTGCTCCTTGCCGTCGAGCATGGTGCGGCGCGAGTAGCGGGAGATCACCTGGCGCACCCGGTCGTCGCCGAGCTTCGTCAGCTCGTCCAAATGCTGGGAGAGCACCGCGAAGCGCACGGTCTGGCCGATCTTCACCCGCCCCCGATCGAGCGGCTGGAGGCCCTGGATGATGCGCAAAAGCGTGGTCTTGCCGATGCCGTTGGCGCCCACGATGCCGTAGCGGTCCCCGGGCCCGATGATCCAGTCCACATCGTCCAAGATGACCCGGTCGCCGAAGGAAAGCGAGGCGTCCTGCAGCTCCACCACGGTCTTGCCGAGCCGCGCCATGGCCATGCGCTTGAGCTCCAGTTCGTCTCGCAGGGGCGGCACGTCGGCAATGAGCGCCTGGGCCGCGGCCACGTGGAACTTGGGCTTGGTGGCCCGAGCCCGCGCGCCGCGCGAGAGCCACGCCAGTTCGCGGCGCAGGGCGTTCTGCCGCTTCTGCTCGGCCAGAGCCTGCAGCCGGTCGCGCTCCACCCGCTGCATGATGTAGGCGGAAAAGCCGCCCTCGAAGGGCCAGACCCGCTGACCGTGCACCTCCCACATGGTCTCGCACACCTCGTCAAGAAACCAGCGGTCGTGGGTCACCACGAGCAGGGCGCCATCCCCAGGGCGCCAACGGGATTTCAGATGATCGGCGAGCCATGCGATGGCCTTCACGTCCAAGTGGTTAGTAGGCTCGTCCAGCATGAGCACGTCCCAGTCGCCAATGAGCAGCCGCGCCAAGTCCACCCGGCGACGCTGACCGCCCGAGAGCGTGCCCACCAGCCCGTCCCAGGCCACATCGTCCAGAAGCCCCGCGATGATGGAACGCGTGCGGGCATCGCCGGCCCACTCGTATTCGGGGCGGCCCCCTACCACGGCCCGCCCGACCGTATCTTCATCGCACAGGCCGTCGGTCTGGCCGAGCACGCCCACCGACACACCGCGCGTGCGGATAACGCGACCACCATCCACTTCCACCTCGCCGGCAAGCACGCCGAGCAGCGTGGATTTGCCGTCGCCGTTCTTACCCACGATACCGATGCGGGCGCCCTCATCTACCCCGAGGGACAGCTCGGTGAACACTGTTTTCGTGGGGAATTCCACCCGCACTTTTTCGCAACCGAGAAGAAATGCCACGGAAAACGCCTTTCAATTATCGGGAACCTCGCCGCCCGATCCCGCGCGGCGATGCGCTCGGGATGAGACGAGAGGCCATTATACGCTAGCGGACCTTCCAAACGGCGGTGACGAGCACCACAAGCGAGAGCGCCGCCGACAGGGCGAAGGCCGCTCGATAGTCCCATATAACCGCTTCCGCGCCAACCGCGCCGGTCAGGGCGATGATCACGAGCACGAAATTCGTGCGGTTTGGGAGAGCGAGCCCAAGGCGCAGGTCGCCACTACGATGGCGAACAAGGCCCAGGTATGTTGCTTCTCGCTGAGATGCATCTGCTCCCACTCCCTTCGATTCGCGGCGCGCGACCCGCGGGCACTCCGCTGGAAAGGGCCCCGGCAAGGGGGCCCTTCGCTAGTTGTACTTCTGCTGGGTCTTCTCCAGGCCGTTGCCCATGAGGAAGAGCACCGCCTCGGCACCGAGGGCCACGGCGTGCTGGAAGGCCTCGGCGTCGTCCTTCCGCGGCTGGGAGAGCACCCAATCGACCACGGGCTTGCGCCCCGGCGGCCGCCCGATGCCGATGCGCACCCGGTACCAGTCGCGGGTGCCCAGCTTGTCGCCGATGGAGCGCAAGCCGTTGTGACCGGCATGCCCCCCGCCGAACTTCACCCGAATGGTGCCCGGATCGATATCCAGCTCGTCGTGGATGACGATGAGATGGTCGGGCGTCACTCCGTAGGTTTTCATGAGCGTCTTCACCGGACCGCCCGAGGTGTTCATGTAGCTCTGGGGCTTGGCGAGCACCACCTCTTCCCCGCGCCACTTCCCCTTGGCCGTGAGCGCCCCGCCCTCGGTCTTCCAGTAGCGGCAGCCCAGCTCATCGGCCAGCGCGTCCACGGTATCGAACCCGGCGTTGTGCCGCGTATGCTCATATTCCGCGCCCGGATTCCCCAGGCCCGCGATTAGAAATGTTTTCTTTTCTTCCACTTTTTCTCGAATCTTTTTGTCGCACTGGTGGCGCTGAAAACAGCGAGGGTCCGACAGGTGCCTGGAATTGTGCTGAAGCGCGGCCGAGCGGCCTTCGCGCCACGAGGGAAAGCGCTGAAGTGCAAGGCCAGGTGCCTGTCGGAGCCGCAGCGTCGGCCCGTCCGCCTGTCCGCCAGGACGGGCGGAACTACGTTATTCGAACAACTTACCGATGGAGCCGTTGTTGTACACCACATTGATGGTGCGGGCGAACAGCGGGGCAATGGAGAGCACCTTGATCTTGCCGGTCTGGCGCGCCAGCGGTACGGGCACGGCGTTGGTGACCACCACTTCCTCGATGCAGGAGTTCTCCAGGCGCTCGTAGGCCGGACCCGAGAACAGGCCGTGGGTAGCGCAGGCGTACACCTCGGCGGCGCCCTTGGCCTTCAGCGTGGCGGCCGCGGCCACGAGAGACCCGGCCGTGTCGATCATATCGTCGTTCAGGATGCAGATCTTATCGGTCACATCGCCAATGAGCGCGGTGATCTCGGCCTGGTTGTGCTTGGGTCGATCCTTGTGCATGATAGCCAGGGCGCAGTCCAGAGCCGAGGAGAACTTCTTCGCCGCCTTGGCGCGTCCCACGTCCGGGGACACCACGCAGAGGCGCTCGGGGTCGAAGTTCTTCGCGCGGAAGTAATCGACGAAGATGGGCATGGCCGTCATGTGGTTCACCGGAATGTCGAAGAAGCCTTGGATGGCATCCTGGTGCAGATCCACCGTGATGACGTTGTCGATGCCCGACACCGTGAGCAGATCGGCCACGAGCTTCGCCGTGATGGGCTCACGCGGAGCGGCCTTGCGATCCTGGCGGGCGTAGCCGTAATGGGCGATGACCGCCGAAATGGAGCGAGCGCTCGCGCGCTTGGCGGCGTCGGCCATGATGAGCAGTTCCATGAGGGCGTCGTTCACATCGAAGCCCTCGGCGGCGCAGACGGACTGGATGAGGAACACATCGGCCCCACGGACGGATTCCTGGTAGCGGGCGTAGATCTCGCCGTTGGCAAACTTCTCGTGCTTGATGTTGCCAAGGTTCACGTTCAGGTTCTTGGCGATCTCCTCGGCCAGCTCCGGATTTACCGAGCCAGAGAACAGGGCCATGCGCTTGGTCATCTCGGTCATGTCAGAATGTCCCTTCTGCAACAGATTTCGACGGTTGGGCCTATTGTAGTACGGCCGGACGCCCCCGCCGAGGCAAAACCGGCCCGTACCCTATTTCTTCTTCTCGATGGGATGGGCCGCCACCCACCCTTCGATCTCGGACTGGCGGGCGCGGCCGAGAGCGAGGGCCCCCGGGCTCACGTTCTTAGTGATGGTGGATCCGGCGCCCACGAGCGCCCCCTCCCCGATGGTCACCGGGGCCACGAGCATGGTGTCCGATCCCACAAAGACCCCGTCCTCGATGACAGTGGCGTGCTTGTTGGCGCCGTCGTAGTTGCAGGTGATGGTGCCGGCGCCGATGTTCACGCCCTCGCCGATGGTGGCGTCGCCGATGTAGGAGAGGTGCGGCACCTTGCTGCCCTTCCCCACCGTGGACTTCTTGATCTCCACGTGGGTGCCGGCCTTGGACCCCTCGCAGAGGTGGGTGCCGGGGCGCAGATAGGCCCGCGGCCCGCAGGAGGCACCGTCGTCGAGGCGGGCGCTCACGGCCACGGTCTCGTCCACCGTGCAGCCGGCACCCACGCACGTGTCGGTCAGGCGCGTGTTCGGGCCGATGAGGCTGTCCTCGCCGATGGCGGTACGGCCCATGAGAATGACGTTGGGCAGCACCTCCACATCGGCGGCAATGGTCACCTCGGGGCCGATATAGGCGGTGGCCGGATCCCACAGGGTGACACCGGCGGCCATATGGGCCTCGTTGATGCGCCGCTGCATGACGCGGGTGGCCTCGGCCAGCTGCCCGCGCGAGTTCACCCCCAGGCACTGCTCGGCGTCGTCGGTCTTGTAGGCCAGCACGGGCCGTCCCGCGGCACGGGCGATGGCCAGCACGTCGGTGAGATAGAACTCACCCTGGGCATTATTCGCGTCCACCTGGGCCAGGGCCTCGAAGAGGGCGGCGGCATCGAAGCAGTAGAAGCCCGAGTTGCACTCGGTGATGGCGGCCTCCTCGGCCGTGGCGTCCTTCTGCTCCACGATGCGGGCCACCTCGCCGGCCCCGTCGCGCACGATGCGGCCGTAGCCGAAGGGGTTCGCAAGCTCCATGGTGAGCACCACCACCGCGGCGTTATGCTCGGCGCGCAGGGCGCACATCTCGCGGATAGTGTCGGGGCGGATGAGGGGGCTGTCGCCGGAGAGCACCACCACGGCGCCGTCGAAGCCGGCAAGCGCGTCCTTGGCCGCCAGCACTGCGTCGGCCGTGCCCCGCTGCTGCGTCTGCACGACCACCTCGGTATCGCCCTCCACAAGCGGCGCCACCTGCTCGCGGCCATGGCCCACCACGGTGACGACGCGGTCGGCCCCTGCCCTCTTCGCCGCCTCCACGGCCCAGCGTACGAGCGGCCGGCCCAGCACCTCGTGAGCCACCTTCGGCTTCTTCGACTTCATGCGGGTACCGGCCCCCGCCGCCAGGATAATCGCAGCAGTTTCCATGCAACGCCTTTCTATGTCCCCGGGCCTTCCCGCCCGCACTTTTCGCATAGGGCAAAGTATAGCGCTATTTGAAGCGCTTCAGCAGTAGGGAGTTGCTCACCACCGACACGCTGGACAGGGCCATGGCGGCGCCAGCCAGGGCCGGGGCCAAGATGCCCACGGCCGCCAACGGGATCATGATGCAGTTGTAGATGAGCGCCCAGAACAGGTTCTGCTTGATCTTGCGCATGGTGGCGCGCGACAGGCGCAGGGCCACCACCACATCCGACAGGCGGTTGCGCATGAGCACCACCGAACCGGCGTCCAGCGCCACATCGGTGCCGCTCGCCATGGCCACGCCAATATCGGCGGCAGCGAGCGCCGGGGCATCGTTGATGCCGTCGCCCACGAAGGCCACGACGGCGGCCTTTCTCGGCGCGGTCCCAGGCCCATCTTTGCCGGCCGCCCCCGCGACAGCCTCCAACTCGGCCACAGCGGCTGCGCCCTTCACGTCGCGCACGCAATCGGCCTTCTCAAGGGGCTTCACGCCGGCGAACACGTGGGCGGGCGCAATGCCCACCTCGCCCGCGATGGCCCGGGCTGTGGGCGCCGCGTCGCCGGTGACCATGTAGGAGGTCACGCCGTAGCTCTCGCGCAGCTCGCGCAGAGTGCGGGCCGCATCGGGCTTCGACTCGTCGCGAAACTGGATGCAGCCCACGGGCGCGCCATCGATGGTCACGAGCGAGCCTGTGGCCCCGGCCCCGTCGCCGGCGGCCTTCCCGACGCCGACGAACACCTCGCGGCCCACCACCACGCCGCGCACGCCCTCGCCGACCACGGCCTGGAAGGACTCCACTGCCGGCAGATCGACCACGTTCGCATAGGCCACCACGGCGCGGGCGAGGGGGTGCTCGCTCTTCGCCTCCAGCGCGGCGGCCAGCCGCAGAGCATCGTCGGGCACGTCGCAGGCCACCACCGCCGGCTCGCCCACCGTGAGCGTGCCCGTCTTGTCGAACACAGCGGCCGTGAGGTTGCCCATGGTCTCAAGCACCGTGCCGTCCTTGATGAGCACGCCGAGCTGGGCACCCTTGCCCATGCCCACCGTGAGCGCCGTGGGCGTCGCCAGGCCGAGCGCGCAGGGGCAGGCCACGCAGATGACCGCGATGGCCGGCATGAGCGCCCGCACCACGCGCTCGTCAGGGGCAACTGGCGCGGCGAAGAACCATACGGCGAACGTGATGGCCGCGATGATCAAAATAGCCGGCACGAACACCGCCGCGATGCGATCGGCAATGCGCTGGATGGGCGCCTTGGTGCCCTGGGCGTCCTCTACGGCCCGCACGATGCGAGCGAGGGTGGAATCGGCCCCTACGCGCATGGCGCGCACGGTCACCGAGCCCGTGGTGTTCTGGGTGCCGCCCGTGACGGCATCGCCCGCGGCCTTCACCACCGGCAGCGTCTCGCCGGTGAGCATGGACTCGTCCACCTCGGTAGAGCCCTCGGTCACCACGCCGTCCACGGGCATCTTCTCGCCGGGGCGCACGAGCACCGTATCGCCCGCCACCACCTGGGAAAGCGGCACCTCCCGCTCCTCACCGCCGCGCAGCACGCGGGCCACAGGCGGCGTCAGGTTCATCAGCGACTCAATGGCCTGGTTCGTGGCCCCCTTCGCGCGGCTTTCCAGCATCTTGCCCAAGAGCACGAAGGTGATGAGCATGGCGCAAGTCTCGAAATAGGGCATGCCGTCGTTGATGGCCAGGGCCTCGTGGCTCGACCAGTCGCCCGTCACCACGGGCAGGAAGGTGATCCACAGCGAGAACAGAAACGCGATGGAGGTGCCCAAGGCCACGAGCACGTCCATATTCGCCGAGCCTCCCTTGAGCGAGCCCCACGCGCCCCGGTAGAAGCGCGCGCCGCAGCCGAACTGCACGGGAACGGTCAGCGCCAGCAGCAGAATGTTCGCCGCGAACATGGCCTGCACATGGGTGGGCTCGGACACGAACAGACCCGCCAGCGCGCTGCCTGCCCCCATGTGCCAGCCGGGGATCATGCCAACGGCCACGATGATGACGGTGAGAACAGCGGAGATGCCGAATACCTTGCGGTCGCGGACAGCTCGGGCCGCCTCGCGGGCACGGCGGCGCTCGTCCACCAAAGGCGCGTCCTCGGGAATGAGCTCGGCGGTGAAGGCGAGGTTGTCGAAGACGGCGAGCATGTCGTCCACGCTGGCCTGGGCCGGATCGAACACCACGCGACCGGTGTTGTTCGCGAGGTTCACGGCCACGTCGATCACGCCGGGCGTCTTGCGGTAGTGGCTCTCGATGGAGGCAGCGCAGTTCGCGCAGTGCATGCCCTCGATGGCCAGGCGAATGGCGGCCTCCGCGGACCCGTCGGCACCGTCGGCAGCAGGCGTCCCTTCGCCATCGGGCACCGCGTGCGTTTTCGCGGCAGCCCCCGTTTTCCGCACCTCGGCTTCCCCCTGAGCCTCAGCAGCCTCGGCCGCCTTCTTCGCCGCCCTCTCGGCCTCATCGGCGGCGATGTCGGCCGCGAAGGGGTGCGGGCCCGCCTCGGGCATGACGGCCACCTTGAAGTTGGTGTCATCGAGGGCGTGCAGCAGATCGTCCACACCCGCCTGGCCCGGATCGTAGGTCACCTCGGCGCTCTGGCCGGCCAGATCCACCGCCACCGCCGCCACGCCCGACAGCTCCTCGTAGTGCCGCGCCACATTCGCCACGCACTTCTCGCAGTGCATGACGGCCACGGCCAAACGCTGGGTTTCCATGAATGCCTCCTATTTCGCGAAGCGCCGCATGAGCGCCATCACTTCGTCGATTACCTCGTCGTTGCCCGCGCGCACCTCTTCCACTACGCAGGTGCGCATATGCTCGGCCAGAAGCATCTCCGACACGCGCCGCACGGCCGATTCGGCCGCCGCCAGCTGGGTGAGCACATCCCCACAGTAGCGGTTGTCCTGAACCATGGCCTTCACGCCGTTGAGCTGCCCTATGGCGCGATTCAGGCGCCGCTGCACGTCGGCCTGCAACGCCTCGGACCGCGGCGTGGCCTTATGGCGGCACCCGCACTCCCGCGCCGGCTCGACCAAGGCGGCTTCGCCGAGGCCCTCGCCCTTCTCTTCCATTCCTGCTCCTTCGATTGCAGATTCCGTTTTCTGCTTTATACCCCCTAGGGGTATTTTCTGTCAAGGGCCGCCTCCCTGGGTGGCAAGCATGCGCCCCGCATCTGAAGCGAGCGCCGACGAAAAAGGGCGCCCCTGCAGGAGCGCCCTCGCGAATTGAGTCAACTGGCGAAACTCGGCCGCCCTACGGCCGCGTGCCCGTCACATCCTCCGCCTCCTCGGCCTCGGCGCGGGCCGTCTCGTGGATGACGAACTCGGCCACCCCGCCCTCGGCCTCGAGCACCTCGCGCACATCGTCTACCACGTCATCGTCTCCGCAGGCGAGCACCAGGTCATCGGCCACATCGGCCGCTTCCTCCCCCGCAGTCTGGCGCACCACGTCGTCAAGAGAGGCCGACACGTACGAGATACCCTGGCACTCGGCGGCCTTGGCCTGCATGAACAGGAACACGAAGCCGATGACGCCGGCCAGAAGCGATGCCGACAGGATGCCGATCTTCGCATCGGCGATGAGCACGGCCTCGGGGAAGGCCAGGTTCGCCACGAAGATGGCCATGGTGAAGCCCACACCGCCCAGAATGCCGGCGCCCAGCATATGGATCCAGTTCACATGGTCGGGCAGATTCGCGATCTTGAACTTCACGGTCAGGAAGCTGAACAGCAGGATGCCGATGGGCTTGCCGAGCAGAAGGCCGAAGAACACGCCGAAAAACACCGGGCTCGACACCATGGCCAGCACATCGCCGCCGAGGAAGCTCACATCGGCGTTGGTCAGCGCGAACAGGGGCAGCACGGCGAAGTACACCCACGGGTACAGCATGTGCTCGAGGCGCGTGGCCGGGGGCACCACCTGCTTGGCGACGCTGGACAGGCGGCTCACGGTGAACATATAGTCCTTCTGGAGCACCACCGGCTGGCTCTCCACGAAGCTGTCGCGGGCCTCGCGCACCCGGTCGCCCGACCAGGTCATGAACTTCTGCAGGTCGACGCGGGATCCAGTGGGAATGGTGAAGGCCAGAAGCACGCCGGCGATAGTGGAGTGCACGCCGGACATGAACACAGCGAACCACAGCAGGCAACCGATGAGCAGATAGGGCGCCAGGGAGTATACATGGGCCCGGTTCAGCAGCACGAGGGCCACGAGCACCACCGCCGCCACGGCCAGCCACATCAGCGAGGGGCTCTGGCCATAGAAGATGGCGATGACGAGAATGGCGATGATGTCGTCGGCCACGGCCAGGGTAGAGAGGAACACGCGCACGCCGTTGGGCACGCGGTTGCCGAGCAGCGCCATGATGCCCAGGGCAAAGGCGATGTCGGTGGCTGTGGGCACGCCCCAACCGTGGGACGTCTCGGGGTTGGAGGCATTGAAGATGGAGTAGATGACGATGGGAGCCAGCACGCCGCCCATGGCCGCGATGATGGGCAGGGCCGCCTGGCGGATGTTCGTCAGCTCGCCGACGGTCATCTCGTACTTGATCTCCAACCCTACGAGCAGGAAAAATACCGCCATAAAGATATCGTTGATGATGTGGGCCAAAGACATCTCGCCGATAAAGCCGCCCACGCCCACTACCACATGGGTGTGCCAGAACTCCTCGAAGGGCTCGAAGGCCGGGGAATTCGCGATGACGAGCGCTACGATAGCGGCGGCGAGCATGATGGCCGCAGCCTTGGTAGACGAGTTCGTAAACTGGATCACCTTGAGCCAGCGACGCTGATGGCCCTGGACCTCGTCGATGAAAATGTGGTGGGGATCGGGGTTCTTCGCAGTGGGTTCCATGCTCACATCCTCAGGTTCTCGTTTTGGGCTGCCCGTGGGTCGGCCGCGCATATATCCGTTTATTGTATCGCTTTTCCCCGCGCCGACGACCAAAAGAACGACCCGTTGAGGGGCCGTCACGACAATCTCCATGCAAAACTAACGAGACAACGGCCGCATGAAAGTCTGCCGGCCGCAAGGTCAGACGCTGCCGTCTGATCGAGCTGCGGCCACTGAGCTGCGGCAGCGCTCGGAAGCGCCCATCAGACGGGAAACGTTTTCCTGCAACCTCAAATTGCCCGTCGATTCCGACCCAAAGTGCGCTATGCTGTTTTCTCCGGTTGGCAGCCCTCCCGCCGCCGCGCTTTCGTCACGCAGCTGGCGAGACCGACGCACCGAAGGCCTTCCAATCGAATCTGTAGGCCACGAATTAAAGAGGTGGAATCATGACGATCACCGTGTCCGGACGCAAAATGCCCGTCACCGACGCCCTTCGTCAATATGCCGAGGAGAAGGTGGGCAACGCCATCAAGGCCGTCGACGCCGACGCCGTATCCACGGAAGTTGTCCTGTACACTGAGAAGAACCCGGCCAATCCGCTGCCGGCCATCTGCGAGGTCACCGTTCGCATCAAGGGCCATATCGTGCGTGTGGAAGAGAGCGAAGAGGACATGTACGCCGCCATCGACGTGGCAGCTGCCAAGGTTGCCCGCCAGCTGCGCAAGTACAAGACCCGCGTGCTGGACAAGAAGGTCCGTGCCACCGAGCGCATCGTCGATTACGCCCACGAGGACGCCCACCCCGAGAGCGAGCTAGATCTTGACCGCCTCATGGACGAGCTGGCCGACGACGAGATCGTCCGCCGCAAGGAGACGGAGTTCACGCCCATGACCGAAGATGAGGCGCTCATCCAGATCGATCTTTTGGGCCACGACTTTTTCGCGTACACTGATCGTGACACCAACCTGGTGCACATCCTGTACCGCCGCGATGACGGCGGCTACGGCCTGCTCACGCAAAAGGAGGATTAGTTCATGGCAACTATCGACACCATCGCCGGCGTTCTCGAGAGCAACCTCGACATCGACCCCGCCACCGTCACCCCTGAGGCGACTTTCGAGTCCCTCGGCATCGACTCCCTGGACATGGTCGAGCTCATCTGCGATCTGGAAGAGGCCTGCGAGGTCGACTTCGGCGAGCCGGAGGGTCTCGTTACCGTAGGTGACCTGGTGACCTACATCGACTCCCTGTAAGTCGCGCGACACAGCATCGCACCCAAGCCCCCGCAGCTTCGGCCGCGGGGGCTTTTCGTTTTCCGAGCTATAGCCCCGTTTTCCAAAAGCCTGTTTCCGTACAGCAAACTCCCCCTTCGAAAACCAGGGCGCCCAAGCTACCGACATCCCGACGCATTCCCGAAGGCGGCAATGGCATAGAGAGTCCCGAAGGCCACGGCTACGCCTTCGGAGCCTGCTGCATCCCGCGCAGCGGCAAGGGCGGCGGCCGGGCTGGCGCAGATGCTTACCGGCACGGCACCGCCGCGGGAGGCGACCGCTCCGCTGCGAGCTTCCTCAGCCAGCACCTCCCGAACGCATGCAGCCAGCTCGTCGACCGCTAGGGCCCGGGGATTCTCCGGCGCATACACCGAGAACGAGGCGGCCCAGGGCGCCACGGCACACACCATGGCCGGATAGTCTTTGTCGGCCAACACGCCCAGGGCGAAGTGCACCGAGCTGCGCCCCGCCTCGCCCAGCAAGTCCGCAAGTGACGAGGCCAAAGCCTCGGCTCCCTGGGGGTTGTGGCCACCATCGACGATGGTGAGCGGGAAGGTGTCCACCACCTCGAAGCGCCCGGGCCAGCGGGCCGCCGCGATACCAGCGAAGTCGGCCCCATCGGAAATGGCCCAGCCTCGGGCGCGCAGCTCCTCGCACGCCGCAAGGGCCAGCACCGCATTGAAGGGCTGGTAGCTGCCGAGCAGGTGCGTCTCGAAGGGCCGCCCGCGATAGGAAAACCGCCGCAACGGCACGACGCCTTCGCCCCCGGCCCCCGCAAGCGGCTCCACCGCCAGGTCGGCGAAGTCGGGGCAACGCAGTTCGCAGCCCCGCTCGGCGCACACCGCCTCGATGACAGCCATGGCCTCGGGCTCCTGGGGCCAGCTGACCACTGGCACGCCGGCCTTCACGATGCCGGCCTTTTCCCCGGCGACAGCCGCCAGGGTGTCGCCCAGCAGATCGGTGTGGTCCAGTCCGATGCGGGTGATGATGCTCACCTCGGGCGCGTCGATGGCATTGGTGGCATCCAAACGACCGCCCAAGCCCACTTCCAGCACAACGATATCGCAGGCCGATGCCCGAAAGTGCTCCAGGGCCACGGCGGCCATCAGCTCGAATTCCGTGGGATGATCTCCCGTCGCGGCCTCTATGGCCGCGGCAGCGGGACGCACAACAGCCACGGCCCGAGCCAGCTCCTCAGCAGTGATGTCGGCGCCGTTCACGCGAATGCGCTCTTCGAAGCGCAGGATATAGGGGCTTGTGAACAGCCCCACGGTGTAGCCGGCCTCCTCGAGGATGCGAGCCAGATAGGCGCAGACCGACCCTTTTCCGTTCGTGCCCGCCATGTGGACGAAGCGCAGATCGTCCTGAGGACGGCCCAAGCGCTCCAGCAAGTCGGTCATGCGCTCGAGCCCCAAGCGTGATGCCTGCCAACGGGGCGTATTGATCCAGGCGACGGGATCGAAGGCCATAGGACCACCTTTCTTCGCGAAGGACACAGCGCCGCAGCGCCGGGCCACAAACAAGTGACAGATAGCCGCACGGGAACGGTTACCGCGCGGCTCATTCTATACTAGGGAACCGGAAGCGACGGTACCGCGAGGAGGAAATGATGGCCATTGTCTACGAACTGAACCAACCCCAGCCCCTCCGCGCTCCGAGCATTCGGGCGGATCCCCGCCCGCCCCTCGTGAAGGTCATCACCTCCCACGAGTTCGACGCTTTGCCCAACATCTCCCCGGAGGGCCGCAACGGCCTGGCGGCTCTGGAGCCGGCCGAGATGAACTTCGTGGAGCTGTACCCTTCCTTCGTCATCGGCTCTTTCGCCGTGCCCGACAAGACCGACCCCACGGCCGATCCCGACCGCATGTCATTCTATCTCGACGCCGACCGGCTCATCTTCATCGACGACGGCACCGTTGCCACCGATATGCTGGCCAAGGTGGCATCGAGCGGCATTCTCACCAAGGCCACCACCTCGCACTGCCTCTACGCCCTCATGAAGACGCTCATTGCCGACGATTTCACCTGGTTCTCCCTCATGGAAGATGCCATGGAGAAGATCGAGGAGGTCATGCTCGATCACAGCGAAACCGTATCGTCCCAGACCATCATGGGCTATCGCCGCGCCGCCATGCGCATGGGATCGTACTACCAGCAGATCGCCGTCATGGCCGATCTGATCGCCGACAACGAGAACAAGGTGATGAGCCGCGAGGAAGCCCGCGCCTTCAGCCACGTGGCCACCCACGCGAACCACCTGGCCGACCGCGCCGAGACCTTGCGCGAGTACAGCTTGCAGCTGCGCGAGCTCCATCAGACGCAGATCGACCTGAAGCAGAACTCCACCATGCAGATCCTCACCATCGTAACGGTCATGTTCGCACCGCTCACGCTGGTCACCGGCTGGTTCGGCATGAACCTCACCGTGCTGCCGGGCCTCGACTGGCCCTACATGGCGGCCACCATCATCACGCTCGCGCTCGTCATGATCGTGGCGATGGTGCTGTTCTTCAAGAAGAAGAACTGGCTGTAGCCGCCCGTCCGTCGGGAGCGGACAGAAGCTCGCCCAAGGTGGCGAAGTCGTTCTCCAGGGCCTCGCGCTTCTTGCCGTCGTAGAGGGCGGCGGCCGGATGGAAGATGGGGAACACCTTGAAGCGGCCGGCCTTCTGCAGCGTGCCGTGCAAGCGGGTGATGCCCACGTCAGTCTTCAGGATGAACTTCGTAGAGAAGTTGCCCAGCGTGACGATGAACTCCGGGTCGATGGTGCGGGTCTGCTCTCGGAGGAACGGCGTGCAGGCCTGGATCTCCTCGGGGCGCGGATCGCGATTCGAGGGCGGCCGACATTTCAGTACATTGGCGATGAACACCTCGTCACGGGCAAGCCCGGCGATGGCCAGCAGCTCGTTGAGGTACTTGCCCGCCGCGCCCACGAACGGCTCGCCCTGCAAGTCCTCGTTCTTGCCCGGGGCCTCCCCTACGATAAGCACCCGCGCCTCGGGATTGCCCACGCCGAACACGGTCTGGGTGCGCCCCTCGCACAGCGGGCACTGCCGGCACGCCGCTACCTGAGCCCGCAGCTCGTCTAAGGGGATGTGGGGCTTCGGCATGTTCATGGTCTTCTCCTAAAGGTAGATGCGAGGCAGTCGCGAACAGCCGAACCCTATGGCCACCTCGTGCTGGATGGTGCCCAAGGTCTCGGCCATCTCGTCGATGGTGACGGCCGCCTCGCCCTGCTCTCCCACGATGACCACCTCGTCGCCGATCTGGGGATCGACGGCGAGGCGCTGGCGCAGATTCACCTCGAACATGCACTGGTCCATGCAGATGTTCCCCGCCTGATGGAAGCGGCGGCCGCCGAGGAGCACGTCAGTGCGATTGGAGAGCCCGCGACGCAAACCGTCGGCATAGCCGATGGGCAGAGTGCATATCTTCACCGAGCCGGGGCTGCGGTAGTGCAGCCCGTAGCTGACCCCCTCGTTCACGGACACGATCTTCACGTCGGTGATGCGGGCCTTCACGGCCATGGCCGGCTTCAAATCGATGAGCGGGTAGGCCTCCGGGCAGGGATAGAAGCCGTAGAGCGAGATGCCCAGGCGCACCATGTCCAACTGCACCTCCGGGTAGCGGATGGCCGCCGCGGAGTTGGCCGCGTGCACGATGCCCGGGTTCAGCCCCGCGGCCCGCAGGGCGTTCACCGCCTCGGCGAAGCGCTTCACCTGGCGCTCGAAGTCGATGGTGCCAGGGCAGTCAGCGGTGGCGAAGTGCGTGAAGGTGCCCTCAAGATCCAGGGCCCGATGGAACGAGATCTGCCGAGCGAATTCCACCACCTCGTCCCAACGCACGCCAATGCGGTTCATGCCCGTGTTAACCTTCAAGTGGAACGGAGCTCGCAGCCCGAAGGCATCGGCGGCCTCGGCATAGCGGATGGCGAACTCGGCGGTATAGACGCTCGGCATGATCTTGTAGGCCAGAAGCAGCGGAATGGCCGTAGCCGGGGGCTCGGCCAACACGAGCACCGGGGCGTTCACATAGGCCTCGCGCAGGGCGATAGCCTCGTCCACCGTGGCCACGCCCAGGTACTCAGCTCCGGAATTCAGGGCCGTCTTGGCCACCTGCACGGCCCCATGGCCGTAGGCATCGGCCTTTACCACGGCCATAAGTCGACAGCCGGGACGCAGGCGATGCTTCACCGTTGAAGCATTGTGGCGGATGGCATTCAGGTTAATCTCCACCCAGGACCAGCGCCGATCGGTCTCGGGAATATGGGCGAGCTTGTCGGGATCGAAGCGCGGGGGGCCAGCCGGAGCCGTGCCGCTCTCGGCGAACTGCAGCACATCGGAGGCCGGCGCCATGCGCCCCGCAGCCCCCCGGTCCGCCGCTCCCGCGGCCGGACCTGCCGGCACCCAGCCGCCGACCGCAGAGCGCTCCTGCTTGCGGGCCGCAAAGGGCGTGTCGTCATAGCGGGAACTGCGCAAGGCGTCGCCCGCCGACACGAAATTCGGGTCACGGCGCGAAAAGCCCGTAAAGCCGTTGGGAAGATCTGCCATGAAACGCCACCTCGAAATCGCACCGGGAGCCTGTGTTATCGGGCCCCAGTATAGCGCTTATCGCCCCGTGCAGCGACGGGCAACCGCCATCTTCACGGCACGGGGGGCGCAACAGGGCGCGGGCGCTTTTGCGCGAGTGCCCCTTACCCGAGCTCGCCTCGCGCTGCCGCAGCAGAGAGTTTTTCCGAGAGGCTCTTCTGCGTGTCATGGCCGCCTCCGGCCATCATCTTCACGGCGTGGGGCAGCGCCGCCACGATGCCCTCCCAATTCTCGGTGGCCGCCTTGGTGGAACCGGGCAGGTTGATGATGAGGGTGCGGCCCCGCTGGGCGCAGATGGCCCGGGACAGCATGGCGTAGGGGGTGATCTTCAGGCTGTGGACGCGCATGACCTCGGCAATGCCCGGCACCTCGCGGTCGGCCACGTCGCGGGTGGCCTCGGGGGTCACGTCCCGCAGCGAGAGGCCGCTGCCGCCGCAGGTGAGCACCACGTCGGCATCGGTGTGGTCGCACGCGTCCAGCAACGCCCCGGCGATAAACGGGCGCTCGTCTTTCTCCACAACACGGCGGATGCACTCCCAGCCCTCGGCGGCGATCAGCTCTTCCAGCTTAGCCCCCGCCTCATCAGTCTCCAGGGTGCGGGTATCAGAGCAAGTGATAATGGCAAATTTGATGGTCATGGGATTCCTTTCCGTCAGCCTTCCCTCTTCAACGGAGCCGCGACGGGCACAGGCAGGCTAGAGACAAACCTCTTCCGGCACATCCAGCAGGATGCAGTCTACCATGGTTCCCGCCGGCTGGGGCTCGCTGCCCTCGGGCATGATGGCCATGCAGTTGGTCTTCTGAATGGGCCCGAACAGCCCCGAGCTCTGGTTCCTGGCCGGCGTCACCTCGAACGTGCCGTCGGCGGCGCGAGTGAGCGTACCGCGCAGGAAGATGCGCCGCGGGTCGCGGTTCTTCTCGTCGGCGGTCAGGCGCGCCCGCACCACGGGGTGGTCCATGAACGTGTAGCCCTGCATGGTACGCAGGGCCGGGCGGATAATCAGCTCGAAGCCCACGTAGGCCGCGGCCGGGTTGCCCGGCAGGCCGAAGACCGGCGTGCCATTCACCAGCCCGAAGGTTTGGGCCTTGCCCGGGCGCATGTTCACCGTGGCCATGAGCAACTCCCCCAGATCGGCCACCACGGGCTTGATGAAATCGTAGTCGCCATTGGCCGCCCCGCCCGTGGTCACCACGAAGTCGTACTCCTCCGTGGCCGCGGCCACGGCCGCGCGCAGGGCCTCGTAGGTGTCCTCCACGATGGGAAGGATATGGGGCACCGCGCCGGCCCGGCTCGCGCAGGCGGCCATGGCGTAGCTGTTGGAATTGCGGATCTTGCCGGGGCCAGGCACCTCCGCAGGGGACACGAGCTCGCTGCCCGTGGCGATGATGGCCACCCGGGGGGGGCGGCGCACCGGCACCTCCAACACGCCGCAGCCGGCCAGAAAGCCCACGCCGGCCGCGCCGACGACCTCGCCGGCGCGCACGACCACCTCGCCGGCCCGGGCCTCCTCGCCGGCGGGGCGCACATTGGACCCCACCTTTGTCGGCGCCGCAAAGGACACGAGCGATCCTGCATGCCCGTCGCCTTCCACCACGGCCACGATCTCGTATTTCACCACGGCATCGGCATCGTCGGGCAGGCAGGCGCCGGTCATGATGCGCACGCACTCCCCCGCCCCGATGACGCCCTCGAACACATCGCCGGCACCGATCTCGGCGATCACGCGCAGGACCACGGGCGCCTCCCCGTCGGCCGCCTCGATCTCGGCGGCCCGCAGGGCGAAGCCGTCCATGGCCGAGTGGGCGAAGGGGGACACGTCGATGTCGCTGGCCAGATCGGCCGCGGCCACCCGACCCACGGCATCCAGCAGCCCCACGGTTTCCACGGCCATCGGCTCCACGGCGCCGCACACGAGCGCGCGGGCCTCTTCCAGCGAGATCATATCCTTCACGTCGGTTCCCTTTCTCCTCCTCAAGCACTCGCGCGGCTGGGCACGCCAACCCGAGCACGCTGCGCCATATTTCCGCGCTCTATTATAACCGTCCGAGGATAAACCTGCGCGAAAGAGAGCGCGTTTTCAGAGCGACCGCGATTCCGAGCGATCGCGATTCCCGTCGCGCCGATTTTGCGCAGTAAACTCCGCGAGATAGACCCCGGCGCAGCCTTGCTCGTACCGAAGAGAGCTCCTTATTTGAGAAATGCCTGGTCAGCTTCATGGCTAATTGGCCGTATAACGCCTTATGCCGCCCCGTTGCCCCTCGCGCATCTATTTCGCGGAGTTTGCTGCACAAAATCTGCCCCTTTGGAAACAAAACTACCCCTTAGCCGACCGACAGCCCGTTGCAGAGTAATTATCCGCGACACAAGCGTTCTCGCTGAAGCCCGAAATGCCAGAAGTCCCGGACGGGCGCGGCGTCGTTGTGGAAAACAGCGGCCTGGCCCTCGGAAGCGTTTCGGCCGCGCTACAATGCGGATACCGAAACCGCTTCTGAGAGAAGGCCACCCATGGATTTCGCGCCCACCCCCTATACCGCCCCCGACTTCTCGCTGCCGCACCTAATTGCCGCGCCGAACGCGGTCCTCGTGCCCGCGCCGAAGGATTTCGTGGCCCCCGAGAACTACCACGCTATGTCCATCTATCCCGAGTACCTGAAAATCGACGGGGAATGGGTGCTCGCCCGGGACTCCCGCATGGACTGCGTGGCCGTGGTGGAAGACGGCGCGGTGTTCGTGCGCGAATTCCGCCACATCCGCGCCGGCGACCTGATCGCCTGCGGGCGCACCGAGAACGGCGAGGAGGGCATCCTCGTGTACACCGAGGGCTTCCGCAGCTTGACCGCAGCCGAGAACGGGGCGCCCCACCCCGGAGGCCACGACAACTTCGCCTTCCGCCTCGGCCGTAGCCGCGAGACGGCCTTCTCCCGCGACTACGACGAGCTCTACGAGCTTTTGCGCCACGAGCGCGACCACGGCTTTATCGTGTGGGTCATGGGGCCGGCCTTCACGTTCAACGGGTTTTCGCGCGATGCCTTCGCCAAGATCGTCGATGCCGGCTACGCCGATGCGGTGTTCGCCGGCAACGCCCTGGCCACCCACGATTTGGAAGGGGCCTACTTCCACACGTCGCTGGGCCAGGACATCGAGACCCAGGAGAACCGCCCCAACGGCCATTACCATCATCTGGACACCATCAACCGCGTGCGCTATTGGGGAAGCATCGAGCGGTTCATCGAAGAGGAGGGCGTGCGCGACGGCATCATGGAGGCGCTTGTGCGCAACAACGTACCCTACGTGCTCGCCGGTTCCATCCGCGACGATGGCCCCTTGCCCGGCGTGTTCGGCAACGCCTACGATGCCCAGGATGCCATGCGCGACCACATCCGATCGGCCACCACGGTCATCTGCATGGCCACCATGCTGCACACCATCGCCACGGGCAACATGACCCCGAGCTACCGGGTACTGCCCGACGGCACCATCCGCCCCGTGTACTTCTACTGCGTGGACATTGCGGAATTCGCCGTGAACAAGCTCGTGGACCGGGGCAGCCTCGCCAGCCGCGGCATCGTCACCAACGTGCAGGACTTCATCGCGAACATCGCCAAGGGTTTGGGATTGTTGGGGTAGATTTCCCGAGAACGAGAGCATTCTGCGAAGAAAACGCTCCCCGCTGGAATGCGTCCGGCAGGGAGCGTTTTTCAGTAGGGCGAGTTCCGACGGTAGCTTAGCGCTTGATGTTGTAGAAGGCCTTCATGCCGGCGTAGACGGCCTGACCCTCCAACTGTTCCTCGATGCGGATGAGCTGGTTGTACTTGGCCACGCGATCGGAGCGGGCCGGGGCGCCGGTCTTGATCTGGCCGGTGTTCAGCGCCACGGACAGATCGGCGATGGTCACGTCCTCGGTCTCGCCGGAGCGGTGGCTCATAACGCAGGCATAACCGGCCTGCTTGGCCATCTCGATGGCCTCGAGGGTCTCGGTGAGGCTGCCGATCTGGTTCACCTTGATGAGGATGGCGTTGGCGCAGCCCAGCTCGATGCCCTTGGCCAGGCGCTTGGAGTTGGTCACGAACAGGTCGTCGCCCACCAGCTGCACGCGGTCGCCGATGCGCTCGGTCAGCTTCTTCCAGCCGTCCCAATCTTCCTCGGCCATGCCGTCCTCGATGGACACGATGGGGTACTTGTTCACCAAGGCCTCCCAGTAGTCCACCATCTCGTCGCTCGTGAGCTCGCGGCCCTCGCCGGCCAGCACGTACTTGCCGGTCTCGGCGTTGTAGAACTCGGTGGACGCCGGATCCATGGCGAACAGGATGTCGGTACCGGGCTTATAGCCGGCGGCCTCGCAGGCCTGCACAATGTAGGCCAGGGGCTCCTCATTGGTCTTCAGGTTGGGGGCAAAGCCGCCCTCGTCGCCCACGCCGCCGCCAAGGCCGGCATCGTGGAGCACTTTCTTCAGGGTGTGGTAGATCTCGGCGCACCAGCGCAGGGCCTCGGCGAAGGTGGCCGCACCCACGGGCATGATCATGAATTCCTGGAAGTCCACGTTGTTGTCAGCGTGCACGCCGCCGTTCAGGATGTTCATCATGGGCGTAGGCAGAAGGTGCGCGTTGGCACCGCCCACGTACTTATACAGGGGCAGCTCGGCCGCCTCGGCGGCAGCCTTGGCCACAGCCAGCGACACGCCCAGGATGGCGTTGGCGCCCAGAGCGCCCTTGTTCTCGGTGCCGTCCAGGGCGATCATGGCCGCGTCGATGGCGCGCTGGTCATCGGCCTCGAGGCCGATGAGCGTCTCGGCGATCTCGCCGTTCACATGGGCCACAGCATCCAGGGTGCCCTTGCCCAGGTAGCGCTTCTTGTCGCAGTCGCGCAGCTCCACGGCCTCGAAGGCGCCGGTGGACGCCCCGGAGGGAACCGCCGCGCGACCGAAGGAACCGTCCTCCAGCACGACCTCCACTTCGACGGTGGGATTGCCGCGGGAATCGAGGATCTCGCGCCCGTACACATCGATGATGACGCTCATGTAGTGCCTCCTTGCAGGTAATGTCGACGCTGTTGTTCAGCGTTTCCCATCATACCATGCAAAGCGCCCCGCGCGAGAACGCATCCGCGCGGGGCGCACAAAACCAAGGCGCTGCCCCTAGTGGATGCCGGGCCACACCGCCCCGGGGTCGGGCGCGGGCGCATCGCGGTTCTCGTCGGTGGTGGGAATGACGCCGTACTCCTTCAGCAGCCCGTAGATATCGGTGTGCTCGATCTCCTTCAGGCCGCGGGACAGCAGCAGCTTCTCCAGCACGTTCATATTCATGTCCGTGGCCGGCTTGCCGTCGCGCAGCAGCACCGTGGCGTTCAGCATGCAGCGCAGATCGTAGGCGCTCCCCCATACCTCGGGCACGCCGCGGTCGATATCCAGCAGCGTGTACACCGCCTCCATGCCAGTGCGCATGGAGTACTCGGTGGTGAAGATGGTATCGCGGGGCGTTTCGGCGAACTGGCCGATGAAGGCGAAGTTCACGGAGCCCTCCGGCACCACGAGCGGGCGGTCGCCGTCGGCGCGGGGCATGAAGAAGGCCGTGATGTAGGGCATCATGCAGGGCACCGTGTTGGCACTCTTCTCGGCCAGCTCCTCGATCTGCTCCTCGGGCACGCCCAGGTGGTACAGCCATTCCTGGCAGATCTCACGCCCGGTGCAGTCGCGCATGGGCTTCTTCACGTAGTTGCCGTCCACGGCGGTGAACAGGCCGTAGAGCCACACGCACACGGTGCCGGGTTTCTGATCGCGGAACTGGGGCTGGCGGTTGATGGTCCAGGACAGCAGCCAGTTGGAATCCCGCACCGACACGATACCGCCGGTCACCACGCCGCCGGAGAGCGGATCGCGCTTGCAGATGGCCTCGATGTAGGGCAGGATTTTCTCGTCCAGCGTGGTCACCGTGGCGCTCTCCCAGTTGCTCTTGGCCGGGTCGCCGCAGAACTTCTCAGGACGCCCGAAAGCCGGCGACTGCGCGGCGATGCGCTTCCACAGATCCCAGCCGTCCCCGGGCGTCAGCTCGGGGGCGTAGCGGGCCGGCGTGTTCTGGCTGCCGAAGGAGGAATGGGCCACCAGGCTGCCCGGCGTGATGAACACCAGATCGTTCTCGGTCAGGGGAATGACCTGCTCGCGGATGCCCGCCGGATCGGGGGCCTCATCCCCCGGCAGCCCCTCCACGGCGCCGATGGCCTCAGGCTCGTCCTCTACCAAAAAGCGTATCTCGGTGGCCACTTTGCGGGCGTCGTCCTTCGCTCCATCGCAGGAGAAGCGCACATCAGTCACGTGGGTATCGAAGCGGAAATCCACTCCGTGATCCTTCAGGTAGTTCACCATGGGCAGGATCATGGACTCGTACTGGTTGTAGCGGGTGAAGCGCAGCGCCGAGAAGTCGGGCAGGCCGCCCACATGGTGCACGAAGCGGGTGATGTAGCGTTTCATCTCCAGGGCCGAGTGCCAATTCTCGAAGGCGAACATGGTACGCCAGTACAGCCAGAAGTTCGAGTTCAGCACCTCGTCGGAGAAGTACTCGGTGATGACCTTGTCCTGGAGGTCCTCCTCGGGGGTGAAGAACAGGTTCATAATCTCCATGCAGGCTTTGTCCGACAAATCGAAGCGGTTGTCGGTATGGGCGTCCTGGCCGCGGTTCACCGTGGCGCGGCACAGGGAGTAGTTGGGGTCGCGCTTGTTCAGCCAATAGTAGTAGTCGAGCACGCTTACGTTCGGATCCTCGATGGAGGGAATGTCGCGGAACAGGTCCCACATCACCTCGAAGTGGTTGTCCATCTCGCGGCCGCCGCGCATGGTGTAGCCGAGGCTCGGGTAGTCCCAGCCGTCGCAGCCGCCGCCGGCGCGAGGCCCTCGCTCCAAGATATGGATGCGCTCGCCGGCCATCTGCCCGTCGCGCACGAGGAAGCACGCGGCCGCCAGCCCCGCCAAACCGCTGCCCACGATGTAGGCCGACTTGCCATCCACCCCCTCGGGCTTCAGGGGATGGGCGAAGGCCTCGTAGTTGCCGCTGGAATAGTACATGGCACGTCCTCTCATATAGGTGGCACGGTTCTTTCCTATGGTGCCGCTGCGACCGCCCCCGCACCGCCGGCAAACCACGGTCGTTGATGGCCCGTTGGGAAGCAGTAACTCTAGGCAGACCCCGATTTGCTCCCTATAATGGCGAGCCATGGATACCACGCGACAGACCAAACGGAGCCTACCGAGCTTCGTGTACAAACTCATGCTGCTGGGGGCCACCGTTATCTGGGGGTTTGCCTTCGTGGTGATGAAGGACGCCGTTGACGTGCTGCCGCCAGCGCAGCTCATCGGCGTGCGCTTCCTACTCACGGGCCTACTCATGGCCGCCCTTTTCCACCGGCGACTGCGCGGCAGCCTGAATGCCGGCTTCCTCGGCGCGGGGCTCGCACTCGGCGCGGTCACCTTCCTCGCCTTCTGGGTGCAGACCGTGGGGCTTACCGACACTACCCCGGGCAAGAACGCCTTCCTCACGGCCACCTACTGCATTATCGTGCCCTTCATGCTGTGGGCTGTGGCCCGCAGGCGGCCCACCGTGGCCAATGTGGGGGCAGCGGCGCTGTGCGTGGCGGGCATCGGGCTCGTGTCCGTGGCCGCGGGCACCCTCACCATCGGCTTCGGCGATCTCATGACCCTGCTGTGCGCCGTGTTCTTCGCAGCCCAGATCATCGCCATCGCCCGCTTCTCCCAAACCTACGACGTGCTGGGGCTCACGGTGTACCAGTTCCTCTTCGGCGGCGTGCTGGGCCTTCTGCTGGGGGCGGCCACCGAGCCCTTCCCCGGGCTCGCCGCCGTGGCCAATGCCGATTTCCTGCTGAACCTGGCCTATCTCGTGGTACTCGCCTCGGGAGTGTGCTATGTGCTGCAGAACGTGGGCCTCGCCCACGTGCCCGAGGCCCAGGGCTCGCTGCTGCTGTCTTTGGAATCGGTCTTCGGCGTTATCGCCAGCGTGCTGCTCTGCGGGGAAGTGGTCACTGGCCGCATGATGCTCGGCTTTGCCCTCATCTTCGCTGCCATCCTCATGAGCGAGCTGGCGCCCCAGCCCGAGAAGCGCGAAGCGCCCACCGAGACAGCCCCTACGCCCGAGCTCGAGGAAAGCCCGAGCGCAACCCCGTAGGGAAAGGTCCGCGCCCTTTCCGCTCGGCACCGGACGCGCTCTGGCCGCCACCGCCCCGCAGCCTGCAAGCTCTCAGGGAACGAGCGCAACGGCGACGCACAGGGCGATGCCGACAAGGAGCACAGCGCCATCGCTCCCACGGAAGCGCCGTCCATCGAGGGTCGTGGGCGCCGTAGAGGCCCCGAAGCAGCGGGCATCCATGGCCGCAGCCAAACGGTCGGCGCGACGGAACAGGCCGACGAACAGCGGCACCATGAGCCCTCCGTAGGCCGCAAGCCGCCCCCTCAGCCCTCCCCCTTGGAAGGAAGCGCCCCGCGAGGCCTGGGCAGCACGCACGCCGACCAGCTCCTCGGCTGTCAAGGGGATGAAGCGCAGGGCAATGGAAAGGGCCGTGGTTACATCCCGCACCGGCAGGCCCACGCGACCCAGCGGGGTAAGCAGTCGCCGCAGGGCCTCGGAGAGCTCGGTGGCCGTGGCCAGCGACACTAGCACGAGGCTTCCCCACACGAGTAGCAGCACCCGGGCCGCCACCACCGTCCCAGCCATCCAGCCGAGGCTCACGCCGTTGTACACCAGCAGGAACGCGGCAATAACATAGGCCGGGACACCGCCCTTGAGCACCGCGACCCACCGCACCCGCCCGAGGGCCATGACGGCCGCAAGCAAAGCCGCGGCCGCAGCGAGGGCACTCAGGCTGTGGACCCAGAAGAGTGCGACCGAAAAGGCCATGAGGAGCGCGATCTTCACGCGCCCGTCCAGGGTGCGCACAGAACGCGGGATCCGCGAGGGCGATGTGCGAAGCGATACCATGGGCGCAGTATGACAGAAACGGCGATTCCCAGAGCCCCCGGCACCGGAGCAGTCGGCCACGGCCCTGCTGACAACGCCGTTTTATGCTAGCGCACAAAACGATGCTCGGCACCCCCTTCTCCCAAACCCCGCCCAGCATCCTCAAACGCAGGAAACCCCTTCCGCCCGGAAGGGGTTTCCCATGCTACAGATGGTATGGGCGGCTCGTTGTTAAGGAGCGGGTCGCCGCGCATCTGGCCGTTCGCGCACGATCGAGGGTTGAGTTAGCGAAATCCCCGATTGTGTCACGCGGCTCGTCGGTACCGCGTCTGTATGCGCTACAGGGCCTCGCCGATGCCGGCCGTGCCGATCTTGGCCTGATCGAACTCGAAGGCCGTCTCGGCGGCCTCGGCTGCGGCCTGCTCGTTGCCGAGCGCATCCTCGAACTCCACCGACGAGGTGGCCTCGGCGGCCACTTCCTCCTCGATGCGCTCGAGGTCGGCCACCGCATCCTCGGTCTTCGCGGCCTCGGTCTCGACGAACTCCTTCATCAGGGTATCCTTGTCAGCCATGATCCGGCTCCTTTCAATCTGAGAAGATCTCCGTGAACAGAAGGTGTAAGAGCAAGATCTCGTGCCCTTGCATCGCCTATTCTATGGGTTGCACAGGCCACGGAAAGCTGACTGCACCGATAGTAATTGAGCAGTTGTACACGCGTTGCCCGACTGAAATAAAAGAAGACGACCGCCCGTAAGCGGTCGTCTTCCCTATAGAACGATGATCCCAGCGGCCGGCTCATGCGGCTGTCCGGCGCCAGGTGCATCCGAACGATCTAGCAAGCAGCCTACTTGACGTCGGCCTGCTCCTCCTCGATCTTCTCGGCGTCGACGGTCTCGGCCTCCTCGGCAGCCTCGGCTTCAGCCTTCTCGGCATCCTCGCGAGCCTCCTCGACGGCCTCGGCCTTCTCAGCGGCATCCACGGCCTCGATCTGCTCCACGGTGCCGTCGTTCTCGAAGCCCAGATCCTCAGCGAGTTCCTCGGACTTCTCGGCCTTCTCAGCCTTCTTGGCCACCTTCTTGGGGGCAGCCTTCTTCGAAGCGGCCTTCTTGGCAGCAGCGGCCTGGCGCTCGGCCTTGGGCACGCAGGGCTCGGTCACGAGCTCCATAATGACCATGGGGGCGTTGTCGCCCTTGCGGGGACCCAGCTTCATGATGCGGGTGTAGCCGCCGGGACGATCCTGCCACATACCCTGGGCGACCTTCTCGAAGATCTCGCGCACGAGCTCCTTGTCGTTCAGGTAGGCGATGGCCAGACGGCGGGAATGCAGGTCGCCGCGCTTGGCCCAAGTGACGATCTTATCCACATCGGGACGGATCTCCTTGGCGCGAGCCTCCACCGTCTTGATGCGGTCGTTCAGGAACAGAGCGGCAACCAGGCTGCGCTTCATGGCCTTGGTGTGGCTCCAGTCGGTGCCGAGCTTCCGCCCCTTCTTGTTGTGTCTCATATCTCGTGTCTCCTAAAGCTTCAAATTGAGGTCCATGGAAATGAGCTTGTCCTTCACTTCCTCAATGGACTTCGCACCAAAGTTCCGAATGTTCAGCAGGTCGTTCTCGGAGAACTCGACGAGCTGGCGCACGGAGTGGATGCCCGCGCGCTTCAGGCAGTTGTAGGAGCGGACGGACAGATCCAGGTCCTCGATCTGCTTGTCCAGCTCGGCGTTGGACTCCTGACCCTCCGGCGCGAAGATGGACGGGGCCTCGCCCTCCTCTTCCTCGCCCGTGGCGGCCAGGGCCAGAAACGCCCCCATGTACTGGTTGATGATGTTGGACGCGCGGCACACGGCCTCGGTGGGGTCGATGGAGCCGTCGGTCTCAACTTCCAGAACCAGCTTGTCGTAGTCGGTGCGCTGGCCCACGCGGGTGTCGGTCACGTTCATCGTGCAACGACGCACCGGCGAGAACAGCGAGTCAACGTGGATGATGCCGATGGGATCCTCCGTGCGCTTGTTGCGCTCGGCGGACACGTACCCGCGGCCCACCCCGATGCGGATGGTCATGTCCAGCTGGCCGCCGTCGGCCACCGTGGCAATGACGTGATCCGGGTTCACCAGGTTGAACTGGCCGGGCACCTCCAAGTCGGCACCGGTCACCGTGCAGGGACCCTCGGCGAACACGTGCGCGGTCGCCTCGTCGGCCTCGTCGGACACCTGGGAGAACACCAGGCCCTTCACGTTCAGCACGATGTCGGTGATGTCCTCGATGACGCCCTCGGCGGTAGTGAACTCATGCTGCACGCCCTCGATCTGGATAGCGGTGGCCTTCGCCCCGTCCAGCGAGGAGAGCAGAACGCGACGCATGGAGTTGCCCAGGGTGTTGCCGTAACCGCGCTCGAGCGGCTCGACGATGTAGCGGGCAACGGTGTCGTTGACTTCCTCCGTAGTAACTGTAGGCCTCATGAACTCTGTCATGTGTGAGTAGCCTCCTTAATGAGCCGCGATTATTTCGAGTACAGTTCGACGATGAGCTGCTCGTTGATGTCCAGATCGATCTGGTCACGCGTCGGGAGGGACAGCACGCTGCCCTGCAGCTTCTCGATGTCGATCTCGAGCCAGGCGGGCACCTGCACGCGCTCGTTGGAGACAAGCGCGCTCTTCACGACGAGAAGCTCCTTGGCCTTGGGAGCCACGGAGACGAGCTCACCGGCGCGCACACGGAAGGACGGGATGTCCACGCGGCGGCCGTTCACGCAGATGTGGCCGTGGGTCACCATCTGGCGGGCTTCCTTGCGGGTGCGGGCGAAGCCCAGGCGGAAGACCACGTTGTCGAGACGGGTCTCCAGGATGGTCATGAGGTTCTCACCGGTCTGACCCTGCATGGACTTGGCGCGCTTGAAGTAACCACGGAACTGCTTCTCGAGCACACCGTAGATGAACTTGGCCTTCTGCTTCTCGCGCAGCTGCATGGCGTACTCGCTCTCCTTGCGACGACGCTTCGGCTGGCGGATGGATTCCTTCTTGCTGGAGTAACCGAGCACCACAGGATCGATGCCCAGCTGCCGGCAGCGCTTAAGAACCGGAGTTCTATTAATTGCCATAATGTACGATCCTTTCAGTTACACGCGACGACGCTTGCGGGGACGGCAACCGTTGTGCGGGATGGGAGTGCAGTCCTGGATGGAGGCCACTTCGAGGCCGGCAGCCTGGAGAGAACGGATAGCGGTCTCGCGACCGGAACCCGGGCCCTTCACGAAGACGGCGACCTTCTTCAGGCCGTGCTCCATAGCCGTCTTCGCGGCGGCCTCGGCGGCCATCTGCGCGGCGAACGGCGTGGACTTACGGGAGCCCTTGAAGCCCACGGTGCCCGCGGACTGCCAGGAGATCACGTTGCCCTGGGGATCGGTGATGGAGACGATGGTGTTGTTGAACGTAGACTTGATGTGAGCGGCGCCCACGGCAATGTTCTTACGCTCGGAGCGCTTGATGCGCGTACGTACTTGCTTCTTAGCCACGGTTTGCTTACCTCACTACTTCTTCTTGCCGCCGATTTGCTTGCGCGGACCCTTGCGGGTACGAGCGTTCGTGTGCGTGCGCTGACCGCGAACGGGCAGGCCGCGACGATGACGCAGGCCGCGATAGCAACCGATCTCCATGAGGCGCTTCACGTTCTGCGAAACCTCGCGATGCAGGTCGCCTTCGACCTTGAGGTTCTGCTGGATGTAGTCGCGCAGCTTCGCGAGGTCTTCCTCGGAGAGGTCCTTCACGCGAATGTCGGGGTTCACGCCGGTTTCGGCGATGATCTGCTTGGCCGTAGTGAGGCCAATGCCGTAAATGTAGGTCAAGGCGATCTCAATGCGCTTATTGCGGGGAAGATCGACACCAACGAGACGTGCCATGTTTCTTAAGAGTCCTTTCTCCCTAGCCCTGACGCTGCTTATGGCGCGGATTCTCGCAGATGACGAGGATCTTGCCATGGCGTCGGATGATCTTGCACTTGTCGCACATCTTCTTGACCGAAGGACGTACCTTCATATCACTTTCCTTTCGGTATGCGGATCGTTCTATACGTGCACGCCCAGCCGCTGGCGATTGTTTTCTCAGCTGTGACCCCGCGCGAAGGATCCGGGTCTTCGCGGGAGCGTGCGCCCGATCGGGCCGTCTGGGAAACTACTTGAAGCGGTAGGTGATGCGGCCGCGGTTGAGGTCGTAGACCGACAATTCCACCGTGACACGGTCTCCGGGCAGGATCTTGATGTAGTGCATGCGCATCTTGCCGGAAATGTGGGCGAGAATGGTGTGACCGTTCTCAAGTTCCACCTTGAACATCGCGTTGGGCAGAGCTTCGAGCACCGTGCCCTCGAGTTCGATTACATCTTCTTTAGCCAAAAGTTGCTCCTCCAAGCGGACTGATAAAGCAGCAGCGTAAAATGGTAACAAAGATGCAAGCAAATTTGAAGAGAAATTTCGCACAAGGGCGTAAAAAACCAAAAAGCGGGTTTGGCTTTGAAATGACCTGCTTGTCAGGCCTGCGGTCGAGCCGCGCAGCTCTCGGAGATCAATCGGAGCCGCCAGGTATTATTCGCGCTGCCAGAGCGCCGCCGCCTTGTCGGCAAGAGAAAATGATAGCACAGCCTCCGAGGGGATGCAAGCTTCCCCGGGCGGACTGGTTCGCGGAAACCAGCAGACACCGGCCGGCATGGCGGCCCGCCCCTCGGTACGCGCGCCATCCAAAGCTGCGACCGGCCCCAATGCCTATTTTTCTTCGCAGTCCTCCTGCAAAAGCAGAGGCGCATGATCATCCCAATACTCCCGAAGCAAGACAGCTAATTGAGGGATATCGTCGCTCGCCACATACCATGCGATACGGCGATCAACCTCGCGATAACCGTGAGCGACGAAGTTCCGAAAGCCTTTAATTTGGCGCCAAGGGTAGGCGGGAAACGCGGACACCACGTCGTCAGACAGGTGAACCGCATCCTCTGCAATACGGTAGACAGGACTCATAACGGCATCGTAGGCAAGCTCGCCGTCCTCTGAACGATCTTCGACAAACTTCTCCTGATCGAGGGAAAACCGCGTGATGCGATTTGCGAGAACCTCGGCGTCAGCGAGTATGACGCTTATCAAGTCGAGATCACGCTCAAGCTGCCGCATAGAGGAGCACCTCGTCTCGCTGGACGCGCTTGCGGAAGGCCGGCCGCATGAACTCGGGAGGATTCGTCACGATCTCAACAGAGCGGCCGAGCCTCTCCTCGAGCGTCTCCTGGATATCGAGCAGATTGCCATAATCGATATCCGGCCCGCATTCGAGGCGCACATCGATGTCGCTCTCCGAGCTTTGCTCCCCCCGCGCGAAAGAGCCGAAGAGGTACGCCGCACGCACGTCATAGGGCGCCACGACGTCGCTGAGAACCTCCGTTATGTGCTGGACCGTCACCATGGGCAAAAGTATACCACGGACGCTGGATTTCCCCTACTCCCCAGGTGCTCGCGACGGCATTGACGGGCGAGTTGGAGGCCGCGGGTGTCGAAGCCCCACCATAGTCCTCGCCGTCGATCTCCTCCAAACTAGTTCTCAACGGAAAACTTATGGGCATCGGCATCGTGAGGAGACGGCAGGTATTCCAGGGGAAAGCGCTCAAATGAGCCTTGTGAAATTTAGCTCGACCACCTGAGGGCTTTGCCGAGCTTCCGCGCCGCCAAAACGAGAGCTATGATGACGATGTCTATCACGAAGCAAAATACGAACACATTCTGAAACACGCCGGTAGCTTCATAGATGCCCATCATCAGCGGAATACCCAAGCTGGCCGCCAAATAACCGCAGCAAGTGATACGCGAGAATATCTTCTCAAAATCGCGCAGTCCGAAGATGGACAGGGCGAAGGTAGAGTAGCCCACACCCGTGATGGCATACATGGCATCGTTCAAGCCGGCACCCACGCACGAACCCGCTGGCGACGATCCGCTGAAGTACAACACCACAAGCGACACCATGGTGATACCCGTCCATAGCACCATCGAGCGCGTTGGGCCGAATCTGTCGCTGGTAGCGCCCGCGATAGGATTGAAAGCAATGTCGCAGAGGCTGGCCGCTGACACCATGAGACCGCCGACGACGGCGCCCAAGCCCACCACCTCTGCGTAAGTGGGAAATATGGCGTTCATGCACGCCGTGCCCTGACACAGCGTGACAATGCCTGCGCACAGGAAGAACGGCGCGCTGCGAAAAGCGGTTCGCGCCGATACGCCAGGCGCAGCGCCGCGTGACTGCCTGACCGACGTCTCTTCATAGCCGTAGGGCAGAAGCCCAACGTCTTCAGGACGGTAGCGAATGACGAAAATGACAGCGGGCAATGCCAGACACGCTGATACAGCAGCCAACACGAGATACGCAGCTCGCCAACCGATGACCATGATGATAGCGGCGAACAGAGGGCTCGCCACGGCGCAAAACATTGCCTGGATGGCCCATACCACGCCAATAGCGAAGCCAGTCTTCTTCGCGAACCAATTGCCCATGGTTGGTGTAACCGTCACGGTACTAGTAGCCGCTAATCCCAGGCCGATGAACACGCTGGAGGCATACCACATCCACGGTTCGCTGTAAAAGGCCATGGCCGCGGTGGCCAGAACCTCCATCAGCACAGCGCCAGTCAGAAGCACGGGCAGCTTCACCCGGGTGAGGAGGCTGCCCACCAGGGGCATGGCCAGCCCCATGCACGCCATTTCAATAGTGGTATACAGCGTCAGCGTCGATAACTCGCAGCCGATGTCGGCACTCACAGGATAGAACCATTGTGCACTTATCACTGAGAACGAACCGATGGTGCCGCACATCATAAGACCATACGCCACCATGACAAACCATGCATAATGCAGCTTCGCGGTACTACGCCCGGCGCTCTCAGACCCAACCACGACTAACCTCGTTTCCTCGCTTGGGACATTGCTGCCCAGCAGGCCCCTTTTCCGACAAGGCAAGAAGCCACCTGCCCGAAAGATGGACAGGTGGCTCGGAACATTTACTCTCGAGCGGCAACTGGCGGCTCCGCAGCGGCATTAACGGTCTCGCGCGGTAGTTCCGCAGACCGCTTCTCGCCTACCAGCAAGCACACAATGATGACGATGCATACAATGAAGCCAAAGACGAACACGTTCTCAAAGGCACCGGTCATCTCGTAGATCTTCATCATGATGGGTACGCCCAAGCTGGCAACGAGATAGCCGAACATCATGACCGTGGAGAAGATGCGCTCATAGTCCCTC
This sequence comes from Adlercreutzia muris, assembly GCF_041223505.1. Taxonomy (NCBI): domain Bacteria; kingdom Bacillati; phylum Actinomycetota; class Coriobacteriia; order Eggerthellales; family Eggerthellaceae; genus Adlercreutzia; species Adlercreutzia muris. The sequence continues at coordinate 162,105 of NZ_JBCLQK010000003.1, read as the reverse complement.
TTGCCAAACCAGGCCATCGTAAACGTCGCCAGACCCACGCCGCACAGCGCGTACATGACATCGTTGATGCCCGCGCCCACAATAGCCAGGATAGGGCTGCCCACGCTGAAGTACAGGATGACGAAGGAGACCATTGTAATCACGGTCCAGCCGATGAACGACTTGGTGGGGCCGAACTTGTCGGCCGTGGTCCCCAGGATGGGATTGAGAGCGATATCGGCAAGGCTTGCCGCCGTCACCATGAAGCCGCCCACAATGGCGCCAAGGCCAACTACCTCGGCATAGGTGGGGAACACAACGTTCATGTTGGAGATGGTCATGCTCATCATAACTACCAGAATGGCCATAACGAACGGCACCGAGCGGAGGGCCAGCTTATAGGGAACGCCGGACTCCGCCAAAGCACCGCCATCCTCTTCCGCCGCATTCGGGTCGTAGCCGTAGGGCAGCATGCCCTTATCTTCGGGACGATAACGGATGACGAAGATAGTGAAGGGCAGCGCCATCACTGCGGCGATGGCAGCCAGCACAACGTAACTGGTGCGCCAGCCAAGCACCTCGATCATGTTGCTGAAGATGGGGCTCGCCACTGCCACAAAGATACTCTGAATGGTGAAGATCATGCCAATGGCGAAGCCGGTCTTCTTGTGGAACCAGTTACCCAAGGTGGGAGCTGCCGTCACCGTACTTGTGGCTGACAGGCCGAAGCCGATCGGCACTGCCGCAACGAACCACATCCACATCTCAGTGAACAGGGACATACAGGCAAAGGGAACGAGCTCCATGAGCACGGCCGCTGTCATGAGCGTGGGCAGCTTGATTTTGCCGGATGCCATGATCTTTCCGCAAACTGGCATGCCCAGGGCCATGAATATCATCGACAAGGTCACATACAGGGTGAACGTCGAAAGATCGAAACCCAACTCCTCGCATACCGGATAGTAAAACAAACCGCCCATGACGGTGATGGCGCCGATGGTGGCGCACATGACCATGCCGAAGCCGAGCATGACCAACCAGGCGTAACCACTCCCCCTCTTCGTTGCTACTTCAGTAGACATGTTTCCTCCTTACGAGCCGGCGGACGGGCGCGCAGGGCCGCCCGCCGGCGGCGAATCGACGACTAAATGCCCAATACGGCGGCCAGGCAGGCCTTGATGGTGGGCTGGCGGTTGCCCGCCTCGCGGAAGATCTCGCTGGCATGCTTCTCGAAGCACTCGTCGGAGATGCAGATACCCTCGGTCAGGATGCGGCGGTCGCGCTCGTTCTTGGCCTCGGCCAGGAACTTCTGCATCAGCTTCATATCGGCGTTGTGGTAGGCCGGCAGCATGTGCATCACCAGGCATTCGGGATTCTTCACGTATTCTTCCATCAGGTCGCTGGTCACGCGGTACGGCTCCATGATGTCGGAGTGGCGCAGCCACGCGTCGTAGGAGTACTCCAGGCTGGTCCAGTCGCCGGAGGCAGCCAGGTCCTCGTCGTGCACGTCGGGGTTCTGATAGATCCAGCACTCGGTGGTCACCACGTCCATGCCCTTCAGCTTCTCCTTGTCGGAGGTGAGCACGATCTCGTTGTTCGGGGCCCACTTGTTGAACAGGTCCTCGATGTTCTCCTTGAAGGAGTCGCACAGCTGATAGCGCTCGTCGTCGGGACCCACGGCATAGAAGTCCATGCCCAAAAGCGCGCACAGGCGGCCGTACCACATGGCGGTGGTAGCGCAGTTACCCACGAAGGCCAGCTTGCGGCCCTTCAGGTTGCCCAGCAGCTCCTGCATGGTCAGGGCATCGGCCAGCATCTGAGTGGGATGGTCTCCCTCGCAGCAGGCGTTGATGACGGGGATAGTAGCGATATCAGCCACCTCGCGCACATAGGCCTCTTCACGCTGAGCGCGCAGAACGATAGCATCGTACATCTCGCTGAACACGCGGATGGAGTCCTTCACCGTCTCCTTGTTGCCGAAGTGGGAGTTGGAAAGGTAGGTGAAGCCCAGACCAAGGTCGTGGCATGAGGTCTCGAAGGCGCAGCGGGTACGAGTGGACTCCCACTCGAAGTGAGCCACCACGTTCTTGTTGTGGAAGCGGGCGTGGTCGACGCCGGTCATCTTCTCGGCCTTCAGCATCTTGGACAGATCCAGCAGGTACTGGAACTGGTCGGGAGTCATATCTCCAATGTTGATGATGTCTTTTCCTACGAAATTGTTGAGCATCTCAGCGTCCTTTCTTCTCGCTTTTAGGTGCTTCTCTCTTGGGTGGTGAGTGCCGACGGGCGCGGGCTGGTGCGCCCGCCGGCCTTGGAGGCGCTACTGGGGCAGCGCCACGTTCTTGGTCCAGCAGTGCACGCCGCCGCCGAACAGGTTCAGGTAGTAGGTGCCCAGCATGGTGACCTCGCGACCGGGGAAGACGCTCTCCAGCACGGCCTTGGCGCGCTCGTCCTTCTCCTTGATCTTCGGGTCCATGCCCTCGTGCCAGTAGCGCTGGCCCAGCACCACGTCGTTGCACACGAGGAAGTTGCAGTAGCTGCAGGAGTTGATGAAGCAGTAGTCGCCTTCGGGCCACGGCGTGCCGTCGAAGGCCACGCCGCCGTTCTCGTCGAAGAACTGCTTCCATCCCATGACCGTGGGATTGTCCTGGCTGCCGCGGAAGACGAGATGCTCCGGGAAGGGCATGCGCACGATTTTGAGCGGGCGCCCGTCGGGCAGCGTCTCGTTCTTCAGGATCTCGTAGGCGGCGTCGATGCGGCGCTTGTTCTCGGCGCTGACGGGGCTCTCGGCGGCTTCCTCCTCGGTCACCTCGGCCAGAAGCACCGTGTCCTCGTCCACGAAGCGGCAGTATTCGTCGGCATGGGCGGCGAAGGAGCCGGGCCACACCAAGGTACCGTCCTCCAGCTTGTCGATGGGGCCCTTGCGGATGTCGTCGTCCTCCAGCAGGGGCTTGGGAATCCAGATGACCTTGTCCAGGTTCCAGATGCGCTTGTACTCGTCCTCGATCTCCTGCTTGGTGTACTCGGGGTTGCGCTTGACCACCTCGGTGTCCTCCACGGCAATCATGACGCCCTTGCCGTTGAACTCGCGGTTGCCGCCCTCGGACACCATGTCGGAGTTCACCATGTCGAAAACGTCAAGGTCAATGGCCATGTTGGCGCCGGCGCGGCGGGCCAGCTGCTGGGAGGGCTCCATCTTGTCGTTGTTGGAGTAGTTGGACCAGCGCATGTTCACGGCCAGGACGTTGCCCTCGTCATCGATCATGACGTCAGGACCGTTGTCGCGGATGGAGACGCTCCAGTCGTCGAACTGGGTGAAGCGGATGTGGGGGCTGAATTTGCCGTCACCATTATCAGTTGCGGTGTTGCGCTGACCCGACGTATCGGGATCGGAAATATCCACGCCCGCATCAGCCAGCATCTGCTTGCAAGCCTCGAGGGAAGTCTCGCAGCCGCAGTTCACATGAACGTTCACATGACCCAGAAGGTTCTTCACTACCTCGACGAGCACCTCGCGGGCCTTGTCCCCATCCTCGCCGGCGCAATAATCGGGAAGCCAGTTGATGAACACGTCCGTCTGCGGTTCAAACTCCCCGGGAAACCTGAACTTGCCGATATCCACTAGATACCCCTTTCGCTCATTCTGCGTAAAGCAGAGCCTGCATCATCCGATCGGCTTCAAGTTTTACTTACTGTAAGTAAGTTCCACTATACTGACCCACGAACCGGGTGTCAACGACTTTTTTACACTCTGTAAGTTTTCTAGTAGAATGCGAATGGGACGCCGGCTTCTTACGCGCTCACACAAAGAGAGAAGGAGACCTGGTCAAATGACGACACGGGAGAAAATACTGGACGTTGCCTACCGCTCCTTCGCGGACAAGGGCTACAACCGCACCTCAATGGGCTCCATCGCGGAGGAGCTCGGCATTACCCGTCCAGCCCTGTACTATCACTTCGCATCAAAGGAAGACCTGCTCCTGGCCACCTACAAGATGGTCGATCCCCTCGTCGACGTCAATGTGGACGACGTTCTCGCCAGCACAAGTGTCGAGCAGTACCGACGCGAGCTCGACGCGCTCATCGCCCACATCACGGGCAACCTGCGCGATGACGAGCGGCGCAATCGATTCGTCGCGACCGTCGAGTCCGCTTCAAGTCAGATACCCGCCGTGCTGCAAAGCGCCCGTGCCCAATACGACGCGACATGCGCCATATTCAAGGCAGCCATCGAACACGGGAGAGGCATCGGGGCCCTGCCGGCCAAACTCGATGCAGATACGGCAAAGCAATACCTGAGCGCCTATATCTACGGCGTCGGCGACATCCTGCTACGTGGAAGCAAGATCGATATCGACGCGACGAGAAATATGGTAATCGAAGGATTGTTCAACGAAGGCTGAGCGCTACCGGCGAGTCCCGGCCACGCTTAACCCCTACTCCCCCACATACTCGCGCTGGCGGAGCCGGGCCAGCTGCAGGCCGCGGGCTACGAAGCCCTGGCCGTATTCCTCGCGGATCTTCCAGGCGTAGCGGGTGTGGGGGTCTTCGAACTTAAGGCGCTGGAAGGCGAGGCAGTCGTGAACCGACGTGCCGAAGTCGTCGAAGAACGTCTCCATGGCATCGATGATGCGCTTGGCGGCCTTCACCACCGAGCAGGCGCTGCCATCGGGCATGACGATCTTCACGGTCTTCAAGTCGTAGTGCGCGGCGTTCTTGAAGTTCTGCACGGCTTGCACCTGGTCCTTGGGCGACAGGCGCGGGCCCTCCACCGAGGCGGCCCATACGAGGAACAGCTGGCTGAACAGCACATCCCGCTCGTCGATGCCGGCACGCACGAGGGGGTTCAGGTCCACCATGCGCAGCTCGATGTGGCTCACGCCTTCCTTCAGCCCCGCAAGGCTATAGGGGCCGAAGTTCTTCAGGCGGATGGGATAGTACAGCTCCGAGGGATAGCGGATCATGCCGCTGTCGATGTAGGCCTGAATGGAATCGGCGTAGGCCGCGGCGCTGGTGTAATCGAGCACGGGCGCGAAGAAGTTCCAGTAGCCGAGCTCGGAGCAACGCACCGTGGCCAGACCCTGGAACAAGTCGCCGCCGATCTTGCCCTTCTCCACGTAGGAGGAGTCCATGACGGGGCTGGCGGCCATAACCGCGGTGAGGATCCAGCCCCAGGTGACGCAGTTCTCGGCCAGGCGCACGTAGAACTGGTCGCGGTAGGCCTCGAAGCTCTGGGGCGCATCGGCACTTTCTGCGCAGGCGAGCGCATAGTCGGCTCGCAGCAGCTCATCGCCGAAGGAGTAGTTGATATGGATGCCCGAGAAGGCCATCTTGTAGCGGCCGTAGCGGTCGGAGAGGTACTCACGGTAGGCGGTCTTGCCGGCGTCGTCGCCGAAGTACTGGGCGATGGGAATGTCCTTCTCCCCCAGGATATAGGGCGGGTTGGAAAAGGGCCAGAGCAGCTCGCGCTCGGGCAGATTCGCGATGGCCCGCTGCACGAGGGCGTTGTAGTGCTCGAGCGACTGCACCGCTTCGGCCGGCGTGGCGCACACCGGCGTGTTCACTTCCACCTGGTTCTCGGAGAAGTCACGCACGATATGCACATCGTCGGCGAAATCGGCGGGGGTATGGGCGAGAAAGCCGCCGCCATCGATGCGCAGGGATTCTTTCTCCAGCCCGAAACCGCCTTCCAGAAGATGGGCGCGGACCGATTCGTCGTGGGCATGCAGCATGGTTGCCTCCCAAGGGCGCGTTGGCGGAGTCGAGCCCGCCAAATCTGATGTTCACGCTTAAGTTTACCAGTTACGATTTATGGCCACGGAAACAACAGCGCAATGCCATCGATCGGTCAACGACGCTGCGCTGATACAGGCAGCCCGCCTCCCACTGAGAAGAAAACGACAGTTCTCGTAGGTCTCTGGCATTGACCGCATCCCGCGCGAGCGGTAAACTATACGCTTGCGTGAGAAGTACGGGCCTTTAGCTCAGTCGGTAGAGCAGGGGACTTTTAATCCCAAGGTCGCGGGTTCGATCCCCGCAGGGCCCACCATCTTCTCGCCTGGTCGCAACCACGACCAACCGTCCGTTCACTGGTGTCGCGAGCAGCGGGATTCCCGTCGTTTCCCCCATCTCGTCATCCAGCCGCGTAACTCGCACGGGCATTCGATACAGCACTGGGGTATCGTCCAACGGCAGGACTCTGGTTTTTGGTACCAGCTACCTAGGTTCGAATCCTAGTACCCCAGCCATTTTCTTCCCCCTCTCAGCAATGAATATATTTCAGAGTCGTGCAGGATGGGGATTCGAGCTGCACCCCCTCCTACCGGGCGCCCTTCTCGGTTTTCGCGACGACGAGGAACAGGGCGAGTGCGCAAGCGCCGATGGCGGCCATGGCAAGATACAGGTTCACGCGCCGACGAAGAACGCGCTCGCGCAGAAAGCGGCTACGGCAGCAGGGGCAGGCATTACTGGCACATGCCTTCTTTCGCGATGAGCACGGTGACGGGCGATTCCTTGGTCACTGCGTAGCTGACGCTTCCGAGGAAGCCCTTCACGCCGCCCTGACCGCGGCTGCCCATGATGATGAGATCGCAGCCCTCGTCCTTCGCGCAGTTCACGATGAGGTCGGCCGGCGAGGTGCCCTTGAGTACCTTCACCTCGGCAGGGTTCGGCAGCTCCGCGGCAATAGCCTCCAGCTCCCGGCGGATGGCCATGGCGTCCTCCACCATAACAGTGTCCAAGCCGGCAGCCGCCGACCCCGAGGAGAACAGGCGCATGACGTGCACGAGCACCACCTCCGCGGTAGGGTTCGACTGGGCTATCTCGCGCATGACCTCCAAGGCCCGGTGCGACGGAGCGCTGCCGTCATAGGCCACGAGGATCTTATGACACCACATGAGTCTTCCTTTCAAATGCACGGGTATTGCCTTCGCAACGCCTACCATTGTAGACCCGCCCGTCAAACACCATAAATTGCTCTCCATGCTGTTGAAAAGAAGATATGGGCTGCTTTGCGAATACCCACTGGTTCGCCCAAGGCAGCCAGCGAGGGTTCGACAGGTGCCTGGAATTGTGCCGAACCGCGGCCGAGCAGCCTTCGTGCTGCGAGGGAAAGCGGTGAGGTGCAAGGCCAGGTGCCTGTCGGAGCCGCAGCGTCGACGTTCCCGCCGCTGCGTCAGCAACGGCGGAACAAAGAGAGCCGCCCCCGCCTAAGCGGAAGCGGCCCCTCAACACAATTACGCAAGTATTGTGAGGCGGCCCGCCGTAGCCGCGGCGACCACCTGTTCTTCATTATAAGAGCCGTCGAGCGAAAGTCAACAATCTTCTCCGCGATGCTCCTACTCTGCGACGAAGGTGTCGCGGTCGGGAGCGAAGGACTGCATGGCCTCGATGGTGCGGGCGAACAGCTCGTCCAATTCCCAGCCGAGCATCTCCGCGCCGCTCGCGATGACCTCGCGGCTCACGCCGGCGGCGAAGCGCTTGTCCTTGTACTTCTTCTTGAGCGACTTCACGTTGAAGTCCATAACGCTCTTGCTCGGGCGCATAACGATGGCCGCGCCGATGAGCCCGGTGAGTTCCTCGGTGGCGAACAGGATCTTCTCCATCTGCAGCTCGGGGCGGGGCAGCTCGGGGTTGAAATCGGAGGTATGCGACTGGATGGCGCGGATGAGCTCGGGCGTGCCGCCAGCTTCCTCGATGAGCGGTGCGGCGAACAGCGTGTGCTTCTCCGGCTCGTCGTCGTGCTCTTCCCAATCCAGGTCGTGCAGAAGGCCCACGATGCCCCAGAACTCCTCGTTCTCCGGATCGTACTCGCGAGCGAAGTAGCGCATGGTCTGCTCCACGGTCTCGCCGTGCTCGATATGGAAGGGATCCTTGTTGTGGGCGGCGAGCAGCTCGAAAGCCTCCTCGCGGGTCATGCCGGCGGAAAGTGCGCTCACAGGCGTCTCCTCTCGTCTCGTGTTTTCGCTTGGGAACACTATAGCGCCTCCCATGGCGCGCGACCGTTGGAATTCGCCCCACAAAGAGCAGGGCGCCGCTGGAGATACCTCCAACGACGCCCCGAAAACATTGCGCAGGGCAGGCACCCGGCACCATGCCGGAGAGATCCGCACTCGAGGAGAGCCCCTGCGCTTAAGGGGCGGGCCGTACCCGATAAGAGACCCGCGCCCGAACCGCTTTTTAAGCGGCCTGCTTCTTCCCGAAGATGGTGCGCGCCCCCTTCACCGCCAAGATGACAGCGAACACCATGAGCAGAAGCCCGATGACAAGCTGCAGCACCGTAGCCGCGTCCACCGTGCCGGCGGCGATGAGGCCGATCTTGCCCCACACGGTAAGCGCCAGCGAGCACAGCGTCACCACCATCATGAAGGCCATGGGCAGGTAGAACATCTTGTTGTTGCGGCCCGCGTTGCCGAGCCACGCGCACACGGCCAGAAGGCCGAGGGCGGCCAGAAGCTGGTTGGCGGCACCGAACAGCGGCCAGACGAGCTGGTAGCCGGTCAGCCCCAACCCCACGCCGAAGATGACCGTGATGATGGTGGCCACCCACGGGTTGGTCAGAACCGCGCGCCAGCCGGTCAGCTCGTCCATCTCCATGCCATGCGGGGTGAACAGCTCTTGGAACATGTAGCGGCCCAGGCGCGTGGCGGTGTCGAGCGAGGTGAGGCAGAACACCGACACGGCCAGCACCAGAAGCGCATAGGCAATGGACTCCACCCCGGCCAGCCCGGGCACGCAGGCGAGCATCTGGGAGAGGCCCGCGGCGAACACCTGGGTCGGCGAGGCATAGGTGCCGTCCATGTAGCCGGCGAACACGAAGGCCACCGCGCACAGCGAGATAACAGCCACCAGGCACTCCAACAGCATGCCGCCGTAGGCGATGGGCTGGGCCTCGGCCTCGCGATCGAGCTGCTTGGAAGTGGTGCCGGAGGCTACGAGGCTGTGGAAGCCGGAGATGGCGCCGCAGGCGATGGTGATGAACAGGGCCGGGAACAAAAAGCCCGAGGCGGCCACCTTGCTCTCACCCGCCGCGGCGGCAAAGCCGGTGAACGCCGGAATCTCGAGCGAGGCGGCATCTCCCGTCAGGCCCGCGCCGATGATGCCGACGAGAGCCAGGGCGATCATGCCGTAGAGCAGGTAGCTCGACAGGTAGTCGCGCGGCTGGAGCAGAATCCACACCGGGGCCACCGAGGCCACCAGAATGTAGAGGCCCACGATGAACATCCACGTGGTGTTGTCCAGCGCGATGACCGGCAGATTATAGCCAAGCGCCACCACGACCACGATGATGGCGATGGCCGAGACGATGTTGGCCGCAGCGGGGATCTTGCGGCCGCGGGTAACGAGGCCGTAGATGACGGCCACCACGATGAACAGCACCGAGATCATGGCCGTGCGCATGTTCGCCATGTTGGCCGCCTCGGCGGCAGCGGCCTTGGCAGCGTCATCGAGCGGCACGGGCGCAACGGCGAAGGTGCTCGCCACGATGGAGGCAAAGGCGGCCACCACCAGGATGAGCGTCAGGTAGGCGAAGATGCAGAACAGCTTCTTAGCCGTGTCATCGATGTTATGGGCGATAACGGTGGCCAGCGTCTGCCCCTTGTGGCGGATAGAGGCGAACAGCGCGCCGAAGTCGTGCATGGCACCGAAGAAAATGCCGCCGATGAGCACCCACAGAAGCACGGGCACCCAGCCGAAGATGGCAGCCTGAATGGGGCCGTTAATGGGTCCTGCGCCGGCAATGGACGAGAAGTGGTGGCCGAGCACCACGTAGGGCGGCGCGGGCACGTAGTCCTTGCCGTCCTCCAGCTCATGGGCCGGCGTGGGGCGGTCGGGTTTCACGCCCCATTGGCGGGCAAGCCAACCGCCGTAGAAGATGTAGCCCGCGACGAGCACGACGATGGCTACGATGAGAATGACCAATGCGTTCATTCCTGTCCTTCCTTTCCTTTCCCTTTATCTCCCCACGCGCGAAACCCTCACGGCCGACGCCTCTGCCGCCGGCGCCTCGGCATCAGCTACGGAACGGCCTGCGACCGCCGCCACGGGTGCGGTCTTTCCGTCCTCCGCCGCCGGGGCATCTTCGGCAAACGCGTTCGCCGCCAAGGTTTCCACGAGTGGCTTTCCCTGAGTATTGGCCCACACGCGGCGCGCCGACAGATCGACGACGACCAGGCGCATATCGGCCCATCCCTTCAGCCCGAAGGCGAAGTTCTTGCGAAACCGGGCTCTGCGCACGAGGCGCGGCACGGCCTCGTCCACCCCATCAGCCACCACGACCAGCGAAAGATACGAACACATATGGTCGGGGGCAAGCTGCACTTTGGCTAGGGCCTCGTGGGTCATGAAGTGCAGCAGGTCGTTCAATTCCGTCTCGGTCAGGCAAGCCGTCGGCCAGAAGAACAGATACTCGTGACTGGAAGCCTCCCACAGCTTCGCTCGCTTCACGAGCACGTACTGGGAGGCTGATGAGTGGAATTCGGCATAGCCGGGAAAGACGCGGCCCGCGAAGCAGTGGTCGCGCTCAACATCGAACCACACCTCATGGGCGGCGAGAAGTCGCTCGATGACTTCCTTGCGGCCGGCCATGACCATCGCCTTCTTCCCAAAAAATGACCCTGCAAAATGAACGTAACGAGATTAGTACGATCTCGCCACCAGCGCAAGGAGATATTTTGGCGAATTGTCAGTTCAGGGGAAAATCCGGTCCCGCCGCCAACCCGCCTTCGCCCGAGCAAAGGCGGCCTGTCGCCCGAGCTTCAGAACACCACGCCCAGGGCGTTGCAGACAAGCCCCCAGAACACGCCGATGACGTAGAGCAGCGCGATGATGGCCGCATTCTGCCGCCAGGGGCGGTTCGCCCGCACGAGCACGAGCAGGCCCACGCCGGCCGACACCAGAAGCCCGGCCAGCATGGCCCCGGCTCCCAGCACCCCCTCCACGTACAACTGGGCGATGACCACGCTGGCAGCGCAGTTGGGAATGAGTCCCACGAGCGCCGTGGCGAAGACCGAGAAGGCGGGATTGTCGCCGAGGAAGCGGGCCAAGGCCTCCTCCCCCACCGTCTCGAGCACGATGTTCAGCACGATGGTGATGGCGAAGATGAACAGCGTCACCTGCACGGTGTGCTTCGTGGCGCTGAGGAGGATGCCCTTCCAGCCGTGGCCGTGGCTGTGGGTGTGCTCTACGTCGTCGTGGTGCTCGTAGGCCCGCTCGGGAGCGGCCTCGCAGGTGCGGCAGTCGTGGTTGCAGCCGCACTGGTCCTGCTCGCACAGCTCGTGGATGCGCAGGCGGTCCTTGTCGCGGCGGCCCAGGCGCAACACCGCGTCCACCACAAAGCCCATGACCATGCCGATGACCACCTTCGCGCCCATGATGGAGAGGATGGTATTGCCCGGCACCGCCTCAGCTAGAAAGATGGGCAGCATCTCGTCGGAGGTGGACAGAAACACCGCGAACAACGTGCCGAGCGTGATAACGCGGCCCGCATACAGCGTGGCCGCTACGGCCGAGAAGCCGCACTGGGGCACCACGCCGAGGAAGGCGCCCACGATGGGACCGGCCGCTCCGGCGTGGCGGATGGCATTTTGGGTTCTCTCGCCCGTCTTGTGCTCGAGCCACTCCATGGCCAAGTAGGTGACCCACAGAAACGGGATGAGGTAGAGGGTGTCGGCCAGCGAGTGCTCCAGCACATGCTCGGCTATGTGCATGATTTCTTCCATAGGCTCATTGTAGAAGAAAGGCGGCCCGAGGGCCGCCTTTCCGTGTGTTAGTTTGTTGAGCGGTTACTCAACCGAAGACCCGAGGGCCTGCCGGCTTAGTACATCCCGCCGCCACCGCCCATGGCACCGGCCAGAGCGCTCAGATCGGGACCCTCCTTGGGGATCTCGTTGATGGTAGCCTCGGTGATGAGGATGAGAGCGGCCACAGAGGCTGCGGATTGCAGCGCGGTGCGGGTCACCTTCACCGGGTCGTTCACGCCCATCTCGATCATGTTGCCGTACTCGCCGTTGGCGCAGTTCAGACCCTCGCCGGCCGGCAGGCTCTTCACCTTCTCGACCACCACGGAGCCCTCGAAGCCCGCGTTCTGGGCGATGGCGCGCATGGGGGCCTCGATGGCCTTGCGGATGATGTTGATGCCGACTTCCTCGTCCTTGTCGGCAGCCTCAACGGAGTCCAGGGCGCCGATGGCGTCCACCAGGGCCACGCCGCCGCCGGCGACGATGCCCTCCTCCACGGCCGCGCGGGTCGCCTGCAGGGCGTCCTCGATGCGGGACTTCTTCTCCTTCAGCTCGGACTCGGTAGCAGCGCCCACCTTCAGCACGGCCACGCCGCCGGACAGCTTCGCCAGGCGCTCCTGGGCCTTCTCGCGGTCGAAATCGGAGTCGACGCGCTCCAGCTCGGCGCGGATGATCTGGATGCGGTTCTGGATGTCTTCCTTCTTGCCGGCGCCGTCCACGATAAGGGCGGTGTCCTTGGTGACCTTCACGGTCTTGGCGGTGCCGAGCATCTCCATGGTGGCATCGGCCATGGTCATGCCGAAGTCCTTGTCGATGACCTGGGCGCCAGTGACCACGGCGATGTCCTCCAGGATGCGCTTACGACGATCACCGAAGCCGGGGGCCTTGATGGCCACCACGGACAGGGTGCCGCGCAGACGGTTCAGCAGGATGGTGGAGAGAGCCTCGCCCTCCACGTCCTCGGCCACGATGAACAGCGGGCGGCCGGCGCGCATGACCTCCTCCAGCAGCGGAACCATGTCCTGGATGGAGTTGATCTTCATATCGGTGAGCAGCACGAAGGGATCCTTCAGCACCGCCTCCATCTTCTCCATGTCGGTGGCCATGTAGGGGGAGATGTAGCCGCGCTCGTACTGCATGCCCTCGACGATCTCCATGTCGATGCCGAAGATGGTCTGGGACTCCTCCACCGAGATGGCGCCGTCGTTGCCCACAGCGTCCATGGCCTCGGCGATCTTGTCGCCGATGGCGGCGTCGCCGGCGGAGATGCGGCCGACGTTCGCGATCTGCTCCTTGGTGGACACCGGAGTGGCAGCGGCCTTGATGGCATCCACGATGGCGTCGGTGGCCTTCTCGATGCCGCGGCGGATACCGAGGGCGTCAGCGCCGGCGGTCACGTTCTTCAGGCCCTCGGAGACGATGACGTCGGCCAGCAGCGTGGCGGTGGTGGTGCCGTCGCCGGCCACGTCGTTGGTCTTCACGGCCACTTCGCGCACCAGCTGGGCGCCCATGTTCTCCACGGGGTTCTCCAGCTCCACTTCCTTGGCCACGGTCACGCCGTCGTTGGTGATGAGCGGGGCGCCGTAGGACTTCTCCAGGGCCACGTAGCGGCCCTTGGGGCCGAGCGTCACCTTGACGGCATCGGCCAGCTTGGACACGCCCGCGGCCAGAGCGGAGCGAGCGTCGGTATCGAACTTGATTTCCTTAGCCATAAGTTCGCGTTCCTTTCGAGTTCTCTTCTATTTATTCAACCACAGCGTAAATGTCGTCGGCGCGGAGGATGAGCACGTTCTCGCCGTCCAGGGCGATCTCGGTGCCGCCGAACTTGCCGTAGATGACCTTGTCGCCGACCTTCACGGGCATGGGGATCAGCTTGCCGTCCTTGTCCATCTTGCCCTCGCCCACGGCGATGATGGTGCCGGTCTGCGGCTTCTCCTTGGCATCGGAGGCCAGGAAGAGACCGGACGCGGTGGTGACCTCGGCCTCGTCCTGCTTCAGGATGACGCGGTCGCCCAGAGGCTTCAAATTCATAGCTTGCCGTCCTTTCAATGGTTTGCGTAGTGCGGGTGCACAACCTCTCATTTAACCACTCGATCGGGTTAAGTGCTAGCACTCCGCAACTACGAGTGCTAAACAGGAAGACATCATAACAGCAACGCCGGAGAAAACAAGGGGTGCGGGAAGGAAAACTTGAGTTTTTTCCACTCAAGTTTCCTATGATTACGGCTTTTATCAGGGATTACCGTGATGCCGGGGAAACAAGCCCCGTCTCGTAAGCGAACACCACGAGCTGAGCCCGATCATGGGCGTCGGTCTTCGCCATGATGCGGGCCAGGTGGGTCTTCACCGTAGCCGGCGAGATGAACAGCTCCTCGGCGATCTCGTCGTTGGACAGACCGCGAGCCACCAGCATGAGAATCTCGCGCTCGCGGTCAGTAAGGCTGCCCAGCGCCGCTCGGCGCCCGTCGGCAGTTTCGGCGCTCCCCCAGCCGCCCCGGGGGCGAGCGGCCACGAAGGTCTCCACGAGCCGGCGCATCACCGAGGGCTGGATGAGCGCGTCACCGGCGGCCACCACGCGGATGGCGGCGGCGATGTCGTCGGGGTCAGCGTCCTTCAGCAGAAAGCCGCTCGCCCCTGCCCCCAGGGCGTCGTAGACGTACTCGTCGATATCGAAGGTGGTGAGCACCAGCACCCGGGTCCGGGCCAGCAGCGGGTTGGCCGTGATGGCGCGGCAGGCCTCGATGCCGCTCATCTCCGGCATGCGAATATCCATGAGCACTACATCGGGCCTGAGGCGCTGGGCCTCTTCCACAGCCTGGGAGCCGTTTCTGGCCTCGCCGACGATCTCGATGCCCTCGTAGGTGGAGAGGATCATCCTGAATCCCGAGCGCACGAGGTCCTGGTCGTCCACAACGAGCACGCGAATGGGCTCGGACTCAGTCATGGGTCTCCTCCTTCGAGGCGAGAGGAACGGCCGCGGCGATGCGGAAGCCGCCCCAAGGACTCTCGGTAGCGGCGAAGGTGCCGTGGAGCAGTCGGACGCGCTCGGCCATGCCCACCAAGCCGTGGTGGCCGCTTTCCGCAACCGACCCCGGGCCGCGGCCGTCGTCGTCCACCACGAGCCGAGCCACAGCGCCGTCCTCCACCGCAAGGACGATGGCGGCCCGAGCGGCCCCGGCATGGCGCACGATGTTGGTGGCCGCCTCCCGGGCGATGCCGAAGAGGGCCACGTCAATGTAGGCCGGCACGCGAGCGCGGTCGTAGCCCTCCATGGCCAGAGAGGTTTCGATGCCGGCCCCTTCCAGATAGCCCACGAGATCGGCCATACGGTCGGTGCCCTCGGTGGGGGCGGTCTCAGCCGGGCCCTCCCCGCTGCGCAGCACGCCGATCATGGCGCGGATCTCCTCCAGGGCCTCCTTCGCCGTAGAGCGCACCTCGGCGATGGCCGCCTGAGCTGCCACCGGATCGCGCTCCACGAGCCGCTCGGCCGCGGCGGCCTGGATGCTCACCGCCGACAGGGAGTGCGCCGTGATGTCGTGGACCTCCCGGGCGATGGACACCCGCTCGGCCTCGAGACGGCGGCGCGCCTCGGTCTCGCGGGTGCGCTCGGCCGCAGCGGCCCGCTCCTCAATGGCCCGGGCGCGCTCCTGATGCTCGCGCAGGGCGTAGCCCGCGAAGGCCGCAGCGAGCCCCAAAGCCCCGTTCTGGAAGAGGGTGAGCTGGGTCAGGATGCGAGACTGGTCGGGCGGGGGCGGTGCCACAAGCAGCAGGACGGCCAGCAGGGCGAAGGCCACGATTGCCTCGCCCCGGGGACGGCTGGCGGCCAGGGTGAACAGAGCCACAAGTGGCCCCACAACCGACAGGGCGATGCCGTTGAGCCGGGACTGGAGCAGCGCCCAGGCCACGATGCACCCGACAAACGCCACCCAGGGCAAGCGGCGCCGAACCACAAGGGGCGCGGTGGTGAGCGCGATGGCCCCTAAGGAGAAAGCCGTGGGCACCATGACCTGAATACCCATGAGCCGACGCATGAACTCGTCGGGAATGAGCAAGTTCACCGCCAGAGTGAACTGCAGGCAGCCGAAGCCGAAGGCACCGAGGGTCACCACCACGTCGATGAGCCAGTCGGTGGCGGTGAGTTTCTCGGTCTTTCCCAGCAGTGCATCCATGAGTACCATGGTAAACGAGAGCGGCCCCGGGCGCCATACTCCCGCCGGGGTAGTTACGAGGGCGTTATTCGTAGAAGGCCGCGGCGGGGTACGGAGGCTCCAAAGCCCGCTTGAAGGCGTTGGCCGCCGTGCGGGCGAGCACGTCGTCCACAAGGCGCCGAGTCGCTTCGGCCTCGTGTCCCTCGGCCACGAGGGCTGCAGCGACGGCCTCAGGGGCCCGCCCATGCTCCACGGCGGCCACGAGAATGCGATCCAGGGTGGCGTAGTCGATGCCGAGGGACTTCTCGTCCTCCTGGTCGGGCGACAACTCTGCCGAGGGCGGCTTCACGAATACGTTCACGGGAATGGGGCCGACATCGCCGGCTTCCACGGCTCGGCGATTACGGGCCCGGGCCATGGCGAACACATCGGTCTTATAGACGCCGCCCAAGGGGGCGAAGGCACCGGCCGTGTCGCCGTAGAGGGTGGAGTAGCCCATGGCCGCCTCAGACTTGTTCCCCGTGTTCAGCAGCAGCCATCCATGGGCGTTCGACAGCGCCATGAGACATACCATGCGGCAGCGGGCCTGGGTATTTTCGGCGGCCAAGCCCGCAAGCTCGCCCCCGCAGGCCCGGCCGAGAACCGTCTCGAAGGCCTCGAAGGGCTCGCAGATGAACACCGTATCTGCGGCGATGCCGAGGTTGGCGGCCAGGGCGCGGGCATCGGTGAGGGAGGATTCGCTGGAATAGGGCCCCGGCAGCATGACCCCGTGCACGGAGTCGGCACCCAGGGCATCGACGGCCATAACCGCCACAAGAGACGAGTCCATGCCCCCCGATAGCCCGATGACCACATCGGTAAAGCCGGCACCGCGCACGAAATCACCCAGGGCGGCCGTGCAGGCATCGTACATCTCCAAAGGCTCCATGGATCTTCCTTTCCGATTCGGGCGCAGCTCGGGCCAGCGCCATCGGCGGCCCTGTCCCCCGTCCTAGCGAGGGCGCCGCCCCATACTATGGCAGCCCTATGTTTCCACGGGATTGCCGAGACCCTAGGATTCCGGTAAGTCCACCTCGATGGACTCGATGGAGAGCTCGCGCCCGGCCACCAGCTCGGTGGCGAAGGAATCGCAAGCGGGGCACAGCCGGCTGTAGAGGTCGTGCTCGAACTCCTCGCCGCACTCCAGGCAGATGCTGCGGGGACGCACCATAGTCAGGTCGAGCACGGCCCCCTCGGTGAAGGGATCGGCTGCGGCCAGGGCATCGAAGGCGAAGAAGAGGGCGTCCTCCACGGCCTCGTTGGCCTCGCCGATGGACAGCTTCACGGACAGCAGCCGCACGGCCCCCGCTTCGCGGGCCGCCTTCACCGCCGCATCCATGACGCCGGTCATGAGTCCCAGTTCGTGCATGTGCTTCCCTTCCCGATTCGTTCCGCGGGCCCGATGCAAAAAGGGCGGGGTCTCCCCCGCCCAAGAGCGCCAAAATCCGCTTGCTACGCGTCTTCCTCGTCCGCAAGGCGCTCGTTTTGGGCCTTGATGCGGCGGCTCAGCACCACCCGGGCGATGAGCAGGCTGCCCTCATAGAGCACCACCAGAGCCGCGAACATGAGCAGCATGGTCACCGGCGACGCATCGGGGGTGGCCATGGCGGACACCACCATGAGCACCACGTAGACCATGCGCCAGCTGCCTCGCAGCTTCTTATAGGGCACCACATCGAAGATAACCAAGTAGAAGATGACCAGGGGAAGCTCGAAGGCAAAACCGAAGGCCAGCTCGAACTTGATGATGGTGTCGATGTAGGACGACATGCGCGGCAGGGCATCGCCGAGGCCCATGGCCTGGTCGGTGAGCCACTGGAATGCCGGATTCAAGATAATGAGGTAGCAGAACACCGTGCCGAAGATGAACAGGGCCACAGCGGCAGCAAACGTGGGGATGAACCACCGGCGCTCGTTGGGCTTGAGTGCCGGCAGGAAGAACGCGAGAATCTGCCACAGAATAACTGGGGCCGTGGCCACGATGGACACCCAAATTGAAATTTTGAAACGGGTGGAGAACGCCTCGAAGGGATCGATGGCGATGGTCTGGACGAACCCCTCGGCATTGGTAGGAAGAAACTCCGCGATAGGCATGAGCAGGAACTGACCGATGGTGGGCGTGGCCATATAGAACACGACGACGGCCACTGCCAGGCAGGCCACAATGCGCACGAGGCGCATGCGCAGCTCGCCCAGATGGTCGAAAAGCGGCATGCGTGCCGGTCCGATAGGCATGCTAGTTCTCCTTCTTCTCGGCGGCGGCCGTATCGGCAGCCGGGGCGGCAGGTGCCGCATCGGCGGCCTCGGAGACGGTCTTGGCGGCCGCTTCGGCCTTCCTCTTCGCCTCGGCCTCGGCCCGCTTGGCAGCAGCTTCGGCCTTGCGGGCCTCAGCAGCAGCCTTGCGCTCCTCCTCGGCCTCCTTCTTGGCCTTTTCGGCCTCGGCCTCCTTCTTGGCCTGGCGCTCCTTGTCGTAGCGGGCCTTGCGCTCGGCGAAGCTCTCGGGCTTGGCCGGAGCATCCCCTCCCTGCTCGGCCTTGGCGGCGGCTGCGGCGGCGGCGCCGGCGGCGGCAGTGGTGGAGCCGCTCTTCTTCGCCGCCTGGCCCGCCTTCTTCGTGGCGGTGCTGGCGGCCTTCTTGGCGGCCGTGGCCCCCTTGCTGGCCTTGGCGGCCACGTCGTCCAGGGCATCGAGCGGGTTCTTGAAGGGATCCTCGGCGTCCTTATCGAACACCATCTCGCCCTTCAGCACGCCGCTCATCTCCTCTTGGGCGTTCCTGAATTTCGCGATGGCCTTGCCGATGGTCTTCGCCATGGCAGGCAGCTTATCGGGCCCGAAAATGAGGAACCCGAACAGCAGGATGAGAAAAAGCTCGAATCCGCCGATTCCAAACACGTCGCGATCCTTTCTACAGCCCTACAGCGAGAGCACGGTCAGGGCCATGGTGGGAATGCCGAGGGCAAGCACCAGGATGACACAGACCACAACGGTGAAGATCTTCTTCGTGCGCGCCCTGGCCTCGGCGGCCTCCTTGGCGTGACGCTCCCGCTCCTCGGCCGCGCGAATGCGCTCGGCCTGCTGCTTGCGGGTGATGTTCTTCGACCCGGTCTTGTTCTTCCTCTGGGACATCGCTTGCGCTCCTCGATTCCATCTCTCTTGGCAAATTCGCCATTATCGCAGATTGCGCCACCGAGCGCCAGAGAAAACCTCCGGCGCCGGGCGGCGCTGCATGATCTCCACGGGCCGTCGGGAGAAACCTAGGCCTCGGGACGCAGCTTGCTGCGAATCTCGATGACTCGGGCGATGTTCTTCGCCACCTCCACCTTCACGTGCCAGCGGTTCTTCTCGTAGAGCACGTTACCGTCCACCATGGTCATGAGCACGTCGGCGGTGGTGCAGGTGTTCACGACGGCGGCCACGGGGTCGGTGGTGAAGGACTGGTGCGAGCTGGACAGGTCCACGGCGATCATATCGGCGCACTTGCCAATCTCCAGCGAACCCACCTTGTCGGCCAGGCCGAGGGCCCGAGCGCCGCCGAGGGTGGCCACCTCGAGCATGGTGCGCGCGTCGAGGAAGCGGCCCGGGTTCACAGCGCGCTGGAGCAGCATACCGAGGCGCATCTCGGAGAGCATATCGGTGGACTCGGTGGCGGCCGGCGAATCGGTGCCGATGCCGACGCGCAGGTCGGCGCGGATGAACTCATCGAGGGGCGCGATGCCCATGCCCAGCTGGGCGCAGGCCCGGGGGCATACGCAAACGGCCACGTTGTAGTCGCGCAGCTTCTTCAGATCGGCGTCGTCGACGCAGACAGCGCCCACGATCATGACGTTGGGGGCGTCGAAGGCGCTCCAGTTCAGGGCGTAGCGCACGGGGCTCACGCCCGTGGGCAGCCAGGGCGGGATCTCCACATAGCCGCGCTTCACGTCGCCGCCGTGCACCTGGAAGGGCGAGGAGCCGTATTTAACGAAGTCGCATTCCTCGCGGCTGCCGGCGAGCCACATGGCCACGGGCAGGTCCTCCTTGGTGGCGAACTGGGAGACGGCCGTAAGCGTGGCCGGGTGGTTGGTGAACAGGGGCGCCGGCGCGATGCCGATGGTGACGCGGTCGGAATCCACCTCCTCGCGCCAGTGCAGAATGTCCTTCTGGGCCAGCTGCATGGCGGCGTTGATGCGGTCGCGATCCATGGCGGCCACGGAGCGGTAGATGACCGAGCGCAGTCCGAGCTTGTTCACGGCGGTGCAGGAGGCGCCGGTGGCGGTGATATCGGCCACGGTGGTGATGCCGCTGGATAGAGCGTCCAGACCGCCGAGGATGGCCGAATCGAACCAGTCCACTGCCTCGAGGCGGGCAGATTTGCGGGCCACCTCGGAGAGCCATTCCACATAGGGGGCATCGTTCACCACGCCGCGCAGCACCGATTGCTCGAGACGGGTGTGCAGGTCCACCAGGCCGGGCATGATAGCGGCCAGGCCCTGGTCGACGACTTCCTCGTCGGGGTAGCGCAAGCGCAGCATGTCGGCGCTGCCGATGTCGCGGATGATGCCGTCGCGCACGAGCACCGCGCCATCGACGATGGGCTCGGAGGTGACGGGCAGGATGTACTGGGCACAGAGGAGCATGGTGCCTCCCTTCTTGCGAGGAGGGGTACGCGATCAGCGACCCATGATAGCATGAGGTTCGCGCCGCGCGCGGATAGGCGCGCACGATTTGCGGTGCGGGGGCGTATACTGGGGGCCGAACGTTGACCGTAACGCTGCGCGGAATTCCCAGGGCTTCCCGCCCCTCGACCGCGCGGCGCCGGGCCCCGCCCGCCGATTCCGAGGGAGCTGCACCCCATGACCATCGACACCGCCACCGGCCTTGAGGCGCCCCCTGAGTTGTCCAGCGAGCGCGTGCGCGACATCTTCTCCGCCATCGCCCGGAAGTACGAGCGGTTCAACGCCATCTCCAGCTTCGGTGCCTACAAGCTGTGGCTGGCCGGCATGATGCGCCAGGCCCCCATCGCCGAGCACCACGACGTGCTGGACATCGCCGGGGGCACCGGAGACGTCACGTTCACCGTGGCCCGCACCAAGCACCCGGCCCACATCCAGTGCACCGACCTGGTGCCCGAGATGCTGGATGTGGCCCGCATGCATGTGGACGAGGGCGACGGTGCCGGCGTGCCCATCGACTTTCAGGTGGTGGACGCCCAGGATATCCCCTATGAGGACGCCGCCTACGACGTCATCACCATGGCCTACGGCATCCGCAACATGCCCGATCGGCCCCGCGCCCTGGCCGAGATGTTCCGCGTGCTCAAGCCCGGCGGCGCGCTGGTGTGTCTGGAGTTCTCCACGCCACCGAGCAGGATCTGGCGGGCGTTGTACCACTTCTACCTGCGCCATCTCATCCCGTTCTGGGGCGGCCTCATCACCGGCGACAAGGAGGGCTTCGTGTACCTGGCGAAGTCCATCCGCGCCTTCCCCGGCCAGGAGGGTTTGGCCGCCCTCATGCGCGAGGCCGGCTTCGCCGAGGTGACCTGGAAGAACTACACCGGCGGCATCGCCGCCGTCCACGTAGCGCGAAAGCCGGAATAGCTCTAGAACGCCGCCTGGTTCAATACGTCGGCTATGGTCAGTACCGCCGCCGCTGCTTGCTCATAAGGCAGCTTCTCGTAGAGCAGAGGAGCGCTCACCTTCTCGTAATCGCCACGATAGGCGTCGTTGGCAACCAGTTCGCGCAGCGTGGCCGACAAGCTCACGCCCTCGTTGGCAGAAGGTGTTCTAAAACCGCCGAAGCGCTGTCGCCTTACCGTCGCCATGAGCGACATCAATTCGTTGTCCATGCTTACATGATCGAGAAGCTTGCAGAGGTCGTACATATGGCGAGACTGTCGATGGGGTATGCCCCCGCTCAGATAGTAGTCGCATAGCGCGAAAATCTTGTCGCAGAAGGTGCGCTCGAGAGAGTTGGCCAACACCTCGAAAGAGCCGAGGCTGTATTCGTCAACGATATCATTAAGACCCTGCGTTTCGCAAAAGGAGCCAACGAAGCTTTGGAGTTGCCGCCTCTCAGCAGGATCGGCCGGGGTCATCACGGCGGTCTCTACGATCAGCTGCTCCGCGAAGCTCGTCCCATCAACACTCGGGAGCAGCATCTGATACCGATTGAATTCTCGGCGGCTTCTTGTCTTATCCAAGTTCGCGATGGAAAGACCCAGCGCATCCGCACTTTCGACTACGGCCTTTTTGATACGCCGTCGCATCCCTTCGGTCGCATGCTCAGCCTGAATACCGAGATCGATGTCTTCCGAGAAGCGATTGATCACCCCGTAACACTTTGAGAGACTCGTGCCACCCTTGAAAACAAGCGCTGGATTCCTGTGCGTAACCTCCTTGAGCACGAGAACGGCAAAGTAGTCCTTGACAACAAACGTCCGCGCCATGCCAAACTGTTCAGAGGTTAGACGAACTGCCTCGCGAAACTGATCGAAATCCTCATGCAAATACACGATATCTCTCGCATTCTGCTAGCTTTTTTGAGGTACGCGCCGGGTAGCTTGCCGAACAGTCGTAAATCATAGTGCGCCCGGCCTTGCGGGCCAGATTCTTCAGCGCCTCCATTTCATACTCATCGAAATACTGGATCTGCTGTTCGGAAATGAGATCCAAAAACCGAAGGGCGTCGACATTACGAGCACTAACGGGACGCCGCGGCCTACGGAGCACGATGCGCTTCCATCCCCCAAACGGCTTCACCTCCCGCAAGCGCGTGCTCTCTTTGTTCGTAGTCACTTCAAGAGTGTTTGGAACCTGATCGGACACGCCTGCCTGGTTCGCCAAGTTGAAGCCCGATACGTAGCCGAACACTTCATCGCCAGACTTTATCCAGCGCTTGGTTGCGACTTGGGTTCCCAAAAGCCCAGATTTCCCGAATCGCGTTTCCGTGGGAAGGTAGTACACACCACGGTCGTAGCGTTCCAGCGAGCCCTCCGCCATGGCCGCATCGATCTTCTTGTACACCGCTTGGCGGCTGATGTCGGAGAACTCGCCAAGAATCTCCTCGACGAGAATGGGCTCATTTTCGCCAAAGCGCTCTTTCAGTATGTCTGCGAAGTTTCCCATAGCCCAATCATAGCTCCTTAATTGCAGGTTGACTAATTTTTTCTTAAATTGTAGATATTTGTCAACCAGAGGGAATCCCAAAGACCTCAGGAAAGCTGTTTGGGTCGAAATCCTTCCTTCGAAAAACGAGTGGTAGAATGCCTGAAACAATTCGACGGCATTCTGAGATCGCTCTTGATACACAGCTGACAAGGAGGGGCATGTTCGGGTTTGTGGTGGCTGATGCCGAGGCGCTTTCCGACGAGGAGAAGGAGCGCTACCGCTCGCTGTACTGCGGGCTGTGCTTCGCGCTGCGCGACCGCTACGGGCAGCTGTCGCGGGCGTGCCTCACCTACGATCTCACCTTCTTCGTGCTGCTGGCGAACTCGCTGCACGAGCCGACCGAGGCGCGCGGCGAGAACCACTGCGTGATGCATCCGGCGCCAGCCGCCGCGCGGGTGTGGGCGCGCTCGCCGTGGACCGACTACGCGGCCGATCTTTCCGTGGCGCTCGCCTACCACAAGGTGCTCGACGACGTGGCCGACGACGGCGACGTGAAGGCCCGCGCGGCGGCGCGCCTGCTCGCTGGGGCCTATGAGCGAGCGCGGGCCCGCATTCCCGAGCAGTGCACCGCCATCGAGGAAGCCATGGGCCGCATCCGGGCCATCGAGCGGAAAGGTGCCGAGGCCGCCCCCGATGCGGCAGCGCGGGAGTTCGGTATGCTGCTCGGGCAGCTTTTCGCCCACAGCCAGGGATTCTGGGCCGAGGGCATGGAGGCGCTCGGCTGCGCGCTCGGTCGCTTCATCTACCTGATGGACGCCGCCGTGGACTTCGCCGACGACGCGGCCTCGGGCAGCTACAACCCCTTCGTGATACTCGGCGCCACGCCCGAGACCATGCGCACCACACTGGCCCTGGCCGCCGCCGATACCGCCGAGGCCTACGAGCGCCTGCCCCTCGTGCAGGACGCCCATCTCATGGACGCCATCTTGTACTCGGGCGTGTGGGCGCAGTTCAATCGGACGTACACGCCCTAAAGGCCGCCCGGCTGGCGCTTCCAAACCCCTTCCCTATCTGTCACAATGGGCACGGCGCGACCGAGGGAGCGCCGCATTCCGCCCGCACCCATCGTTTCGAAGGCAACCCATGCGCATTCTCCTGATCGAAGACGAACCCGAGCTTCTGCACGACCTCGCCCGAGGGCTGGCCTTGAAAGGCTACGCTGTGGACGAGGCCGCCGACGGCGCCGAGGGGCTCCAGCGGGCCCTCGACGAGGACTACGATCTCGTTGTGCTCGACCTCAACCTGCCCGGCATGGACGGACTGCGCGTCCTATCCGAGCTCAGAGCCGTCAAACCGCAGGCAAAGGCCCTCATCCTGTCGGCAAACCACCACCTCGAGACCAAGCTCTCGGGCTTCGCGCTCGGCGCGAGCGACTACCTGACCAAGCCCTTCCACTTCGAGGAGCTCGAGGCACGCATCCGCGTGCTCATCAACCGGCAGTTCGTGCAGCAAACGACCACCCTGACCTACCGCGACCTCTCGCTGGACACTTTGAAGCGCCAGGCCCACGCCTGCGGCGAGCCTTTGTCCCTTACCGCGAAGGAGATGGGCATCCTCGAGTACTTCCTGCTCAACCAAGGACGCCTCGTCACCCAGCAGGACATCGTCGATCATGTGTGGGACGGGGACGCGAATCCGTTCAGCAACTCGGTGCGCGTGCACTTGTCGGCGTTGCGCAAGAAGCTCAAGGCAGCCCTCGGCGCCGACCCCATTCGCACGAAAATCGGAGAGGGGTACCTTCTGCCATGAGAAGCCTGTCGCTGCGGGCGCGGTTCACCATTGCCGCCAGCCTGTTCCTGATCGTCTCCTGCACCGCCCTGACCGTGGTGGCGCACTACTCCGCCAATCGGATGATCGACGCGGTCATGCTCGAGCCCAGTATCGTCGTAGAGGACGCCGTCGCAGGCGGCGAGCCGGCAGCGCTCACCGAGCCGGCAAGCGAGGCAGCTCCCGCGGGAGGGCAGCTGCTCTACGACGCCTTCCGCCAGGAGACGACGCTGGCCACCGTGCTCATCGTGCTTGCGGGAAGCGTGGGCGCGTACTTCGCGGCGAGCTATGTGCAAAAGCCGCTGCGCCGCCTGTCCGAGGAAGTGAAGAGCCGCGATGCCGGCAACTTCGCGCAGCCCCTTCCCGTGCCGCGCAGTGCCGACGAGATTCGCGACCTCACGTTGTCGTTCAACCAGCTGCTCGCGCAGCTCCAGCGCTCCTTCGCGCTGCAGCGGCAGTTCTCCGCCGACGCCGCCCACGAACTACGCACGCCCCTCGCCGTCCTGCAGACGAAGGTGGACGTTTTCGCGCTGTCGCCGCACCTCGACGACGAGGCGCGCATCTTCATCGCCAACCTTCAGGCCCAGATACGGCGCCTGACCGATCTGGTGGAAGACCTGCTCCTGTTCAGCCGCGATGTGCCGCTGGAATCCGCCGAGCCCGTGCCGCTGGCCCCGCTGCTGAGCGACGTGGCCGACGAGCTCGCCGCCCTGGCAGACGAGAAACGCATCACGGTGCGGGTGCAGGAAACGCAAGTCGTCGTCCGAGGCCAAGACGGCCTTCTTGAGCGGGTGTTCTACAACCTGCTGGAGAACGCGATCAAGTACAGCCTCGCGGGCACCGCCATCGACGTGGCCGTCGGCACCGACGGAGAATGCACGACCGTCTCCTTCGCCGACGAGGGGTGCGGCGTTCCCGAAGAGCTTCGCGAGACCATTTTCGAGCCGTTCTTCCGCGTCGATGCGTCGCGCAGCCACCTTACGGGCGGAAACGGGCTCGGCCTGGCCCTTTGCAAGAAGATCCTGGAGCGCCACGGAGCCAGCATCTGCGTGCTTCCCCGCACGCCGCGCGGCAGTATCTTCCAGGTGAGCTTTCCCGCTTAACACCAGCTTTATACGGCTCACGGTATGCTCCCGAGCGCACGTTCGAGAAGCAAAGGAGTACTTACCCGTGAAACGATTCGCCATTATTATCGCGACCGCGGCATGCGCCCTCGCCCTTGCCGCCTGCACGCCGCAGGCGCCGAGCCTCGATGAGGTGGAGAAGGCCATCGCCGAGGGCAACGTGACCCTCGAGGACGCACTCGACAAGGGCTGGGTGACCCAGGAATGGGTGGATGCCTACCTGGAGGAGCACAGCGTGGCCGCCGACGACAAGGTGACCGACGATGCCCTGACCGACTTCAGCACGGAAACCGTCGAGGGAGGCGCCTTCGCGAAGGGCGACATCCAGGGCGTGACCTTCCTCACCTTTATCGATCCCGAGGCCGAAGAGGGACGCGCGTTCTTCCGCGAGCTGGCAGCTGCCAGCGACGCGGTGCGGCAAAACGGCGCCAGCATCGTGGTGTGCGCGCGGGGCGACCAGGGCAACGAGCTGTTCGACGGCGCGCCCTTCCCCGTCATCGTCTACAACGACGAGCTGCGCGCGGCCCTCGGAGAGAGCGCCGAGATGGCCGAGGCCGGCCCGGCTACCGGCGTGTGGTACGTTGACGGAGCGGTGATCTCCGCCTGGTGCACGGGCCTTTCCGCATCCGACATCGAGGAGTCGGCGGCCTCGTTCGCGGAAATCTCCCTCGACCTCCAAGGCGCGGGCGAGGGCACGGCAGCCGACGAAGCAGATGCCAAAAACGGCGAGGCGGCCGTCGTCACCCTGGGGGCCTGATTGCCATGAGGAAAGCGACGGTCTGCCTTTTGGCGCTCGCCCTGGTCATGGTGGTCGCAGGAGCCGCGCGCGGCGAGGTCGCCACTGTGCTCTCCAAGGGAACCAACCTGTGCTTGGAGTGCGTTGGCATTGGGTAGCACGAGCAGGGGACGCATCAGCCGGTGGAAGATCCAACTGCTCGCGGCGCTGGCTGCCAACCCCTTCATCGCGAACTTCTTCGCGGGCACCATATACAAAGGCGAACTGAAGGCACTGTGCGTGCCGGGGCTGAACTGCTACTCGTGCCCCGCTGCGGCCGGTTCGTGCCCCATCGGTGCGCTGCAGGCTACCCTGGGATCGCCGAAGTTCCATGTCGCGTACTACGTGCTGGGCGTCATGATATTCATCGGTGCGCTGCTGGGACGGGTGGTGTGCGGGTTTCTCTGCCCCTTCGGCTGGTTCCAGGAGCTGCTGCACAAGGTGCCGTCGCGAAAGTTCAGCACCCGGCGCCTTCGCGTTCTGACCTACCTCAAGTACGTCATCCTCGCAGCGTTCGTCATCGTGGCCCCCTTGACCATCGTCAACGAGGTCGGCCTGGGCGATCCCTTCTTCTGCAAGTACCTCTGCCCGGCCGGCATTCTGGAAGGCGGTATCCCCCTCGCCATCGCCGACGAGGGTATCCGCGCCAGCCTGGGACCCCTTTTCACGGGGAAGACCTGCCTGCTTCTGGGCATTGTGACGCTGGCAGTGTTCTTCTACCGGCCGTTCTGCAAATGGCTGTGCCCCCTGGGGGCGTTCTACGCTCCCTTCAACAAGGTATCGGCCTGCCGGCTCCACGTAGACGCCCGCGCGTGCACCTCCTGCGGCACCTGCAGCCGCACCTGCAAGATGGACGTCGAAGCGTTTCGCACACCGAATCACACCGAGTGCATCCGGTGCGGCGATTGCGTGCGCACCTGCCCCACCCGGGCAATTTCCCTCTCATTTTCCCTGATGAACCGAACCGAGACAAAGGAGAACGATCATGTTGAGAAGAATAGCGACCCTCGCAGCGGCGGCCCTGCTGGGAGCGGCTCTGCTAGCCGGGTGCAGCTCCCCTGACGGCGAGCTCGTGTCGAAGACCCCTTTCCCGGAGTTTTCCGCCGTGGACACCGACGGCGAGAGCATCGGCAGCGACGTGTTCGGCGATTGGGACGCGACCATCGTCAACTTCTGGAACAACGGCTGCGGCACCTGCATCGCCGAAATGCCCGAGCTCGAGGAGATGTACCAGCAGTTCAAGACGGAGAACGTGAACCTCATCGGCGTGGCGGCCGACTCGGGCGAAAGCGACGAGCAGCTTGCCTGCGCCCGCGACATCCTCCGCGAGAAGGGCGTGACCTACGCCAATATCTCGCCGAGCCCCGAGAGCAGCTTTTACCAGGACTTCGTCAAAGGGCTCACGGGATACCCCACCACCTACATCGTCGATCGCGAGGGCAACATCATCGGCGCGCCCATCATCGGCAATGTGAAGGCGCAGGAGCAGACCGTGAGAGAGCGCATCGAGCGAGCCCGCTCCTAGAATGCGCGCCCACAGCCCGCGGAGGGCGGCATGGGCGCGCGCCGGTGTGCAACCCCGGGGCCTCGTCCAAGAGGCGGAAGGCGGCGAGGCGCAGAAGGGCCCGCGTCTTGAAAGACGCGGGCCCTTGGCATGATCAGGTTTTCGCGCGTTTCTACCCGACGAACGCCGCGAGCAGGCTGGCGGCCTGCTGGTAAAAGGGAACGCGCGACTCCTCCTGCACGGCCGCGGCGAACTGGGGCATCCACCGGCGGGGGTGATCGGCCACAAACTCGTCCCAGGCCGCCTCGGGGCTGCCGCCGGGCAGGTCGGTCGAAGCCACCACCTCGCCGGGCTCGCCGGGGTCCTCGAACTCCTCCAGCGTATCCTCGTCTTCCACCACGTCCTCGACCGCGCTCGCGTCGCCCGCGATGCCCTCGGCCTCGGCGGCGTCAGCGGCAGCGCGCAGAGCCAGGTACTCCAAAAGCTCCAACTCGGTCCACACGGCGTCGAGCGGCTCGTTGGTGCCCTCGGGACGGCCCAGGCCGCACGCCTTGCAGAAGCGCTCCACCGCCATGGAGTGCGGGTTCACGAACAGAAGCGGCTGCACGCCCTCGGCAGTCGCGCGCCACACGCCCTCGTAGGGGCTGCACGCGGCCTGCGGGGCGCCCACGAACAGGCGCGTGGCCTCGGGACGCAGCTCCTTCTGGATGTCGGCCGGGTCGGCCAGGGCCGCAGCCTCGGCGGCGCCGGGCGCGGTAGCCGACGACCAGGCAAGACCGAGCGCGCCGGCGATCTCGTCGGCAGCCTCGCCCCACTCGCCCGAGGCGATGGCCTCGGCGAGCACTTTGTCCTCGGGGTAGCGGAACGACAGGGCCAAAAGCTCGCACATCGCCGCGCGTGCCTGCCACATGTCAGCGGAAACGGTCATGGACATCCTCCTTCATCGTTAATACTGCCAATAGCATAGCAGACGCCATACGTGCCAACATCGGGGACTGGCGCTTTCGTTGCAAAGCAAATGCAAAGCAAATTTCTCGTTGCACTTGCGTTGCAACGAGAAACCTCAGATGAGCATCGCCGTTGCGCCGAGAAGCTGCGAGAAAAACGCCGCACGGCGATTTTGACGCACTTGCACTGCTCCCTTTCTGCGCGAAAAGGCCCGCGCCGGAGGGGCGGCGCGGGCTGCATGCAGAGAGAACCTACTTGTCGTCGGCCGGGCGCAGGGGCAGAAGCTTCACGCCCAGCAGGAACACCAGCACGCCGAGGGCGGCCACGCCGAGCGTGACGCCGAACTCGAGCGGGGTGGGCCAGTAGACCATGGCGCCGTAGATGCCCGAGAGGCCCGCGTCGAAGGCGGTGTGCTGCATGGGGGTCAGCGGGCCGGCCATGTCCAGGTTGGGCAGCTGGAAGCCGCCGACCAGCAGCTGCACGCGCTTGCAGAAGATACCGGCAATGGCCAGCAGCGAGCCTGCCACCAGAAGCCCGTTGGTGCGCAGCGCCGGGGTGAAGCAGATGACGGCGCACACTGCGCAGCCGATGATCTCCACCCAGAAGTAGGGCGCCAAGGGGCCGGTCGTCAGCATGGCCACTACTTCCAAGCCCGACCCGGCGGGGAAGCCCTCGGTGAGCAGGTCGCATCCGAAGAAATACAGATCCACCATCACGAAGGCGCCGAGCAGCTTGGCGAGCTTCACCAGGTTGGCCTGCTCCCACTTCAGGTAGCCCGCGGCGCGCAGGGCCACGGCCACGCAGATGACGAGCGCCGTGCCGCACACCAGCGCCGAGGACACGAACCACGGGGCGAGAAGCGCGGTATGCCACATCTCGCGACCGACCTGCAGGCCGAAGATCCAGGCGGTCACCGAGTGCACGAGCACCGCGCACACCAGGGCCACCACCGAGATGACGCGCAGGGCCGTATGGCTCATCTTGCCCGCGTCGGCGCGCATCTGAGCCCACAGGTACACACAAGACAAGATGAGGTAGGTGCCCAGCACCAGGATGTCCCACATGAGCGGGCTGCCCAGGTTGGAGTACGCGAACAGCTCCCACAGGCGCATGGGCTGGCCGAGGTCGACCACCACCATGCCGATGGCGGCCACGGTGCAGGCGATGGAGCTCATCACCGCCACCTTCGAGATGCCGCCGAACCCGGCGACGCCAAAGGCCTTGGGCACCGACGAGATGATGAGGCCGCCAGCAGACAGGCCCACGAAGAACATGAAGGACGTGATGTAGAGGCCCCACGAGTTCAGGTTGCGCATGCCGGTCTGCACCATGCCGCCGGAAAGCTGCATCGCCCAGAGCACGAGGCCGGCCACCACCACGACGGCCGACACGCCGATGGCGATGTTCAGCCCGCGGCCGCCCCACGCGGCGGCCTTGGCGCCAGTCGCCTCGCGGGTTTTCGAGCGGCCTTGGGCCGCACTGAAGTCGAGGTCGTCATCCAAGACGGCCCCAGAAGAGAAATCAGCCATGAGAATCTCCTAGAGGTAAGCGGGCGAGACAGCGAGCCCCGCCCGCGTAAGTTTGCGATTCACGCCGCGTCACACGACGAGCGAATAAAGCATCAAGCGTGCACGACAGCCGCTACACCAAGTAGTACACCGAGGGCTTCGTCCCCTCCTCGGGCAGCAGCTGCTTGTACTCGCGCGTTGCGAGAAGCTTGGAAACCTCGGATTCCGGATCGTCCAGATCGCCCCAGAAGCGCGCGTAAGTGGGGCATGCATCCACGCAAAACGGTCGCTTCCCGTCCTTGAGCCGATGGGAGCACATCGTGCACTTCTCCACCGTATGCTTTAAATGAGTCGCCACCGAGGCATCGCCCACGGCATGGGGGATGCTGTAAGCCGGCTCATCCCAGTTGAAGGAGCGCACACCCGTGTAAGGACAGGCGGCGACGCACATACGGCAGCCGATGCACTTATCGTAATCCTGGCATACCGCACCGGTCTCTGGGTCCTTGTAGGTGGCACCCACGGGGCACACCTTCGTGCACGCAGGATTCTCGCAGTGTTGGCAGGCCACCGTCAGGTAACTCTTCGTCACATTCGGGTACTCGCCCACCGAGGCGTCCAGGCTGTTCGCGCCCTCGGTGACCACTCGATTCCACAAAACGCCATCGGGGACATTATTCTCCTGCTTGCACGCAACGGCGCAGGTATGGCAACCGACGCAGCGAACGGTATCCACCGCAAACGCATAACGATGCTCGGCCATGGTTACTCCTCTCCTTCCCACAGACGCATCTCAACGGCGGCGTCCATGAAGGACGAGTTCACCGTCACCGGGCAATACTCGTGATTCGAGCAATCCGAGAACGAGCCGTCCTTGAACTGGTGCTTTTGCCACCCCTTCGGGTACAACAGCATGCCAGGACGCATGCCGGGGTTGAGAACCGCGCGGGCCACCGCGTTGCCGCGGTCGTTGTACACTTCCACATAGTCGCCGTCCTGAATGCCGCGCGCCTCGGCATCGGCGGGGTTCATCTTCAGCGTGGGCTCGGGAAGCGCCTCAAGCAGCCACGCAAGCTCGAAGCCGTTGGTGTGGTGACGGTCGCGCGAGCGCTCGGACGTCAAAATCAGCGGGTACTTCTTCATAATCTCTTTGTCCGGCCACGCTTCGTTCGGCTCGAACCAGTAAGGCAGGTGCTCCTGCTCGTAATCCCATTCGTGAACGTTCGCCATGCGAGGAACGGGATTTTCGCAGTAAATCTCCAACTTGCCCGTGGGCGTATCGTAGATATGGTTCTCATGGTAGATGTCGTACAACTCGAAGCGAATGGTGTGCTCCTCGCGCAGCCGCTCCAAGGTGACACCAGCTGCCTGGAACTCCGGCGAAGAAAGCGCCTCATTCCAAAACTCCTCATCGGTGCTCTGGAAATATTCACCCATGCCCAAGCCCTCGGCCAGCATGCGCACAATCTGGCCGTCGGGTTTGCACTCGAAAGACGGATCTACGCACTTATCGTGCCACTTGACGGCGCCCTCATTGGTGGGGTTGGTGATGATGTCCTCGAACTCGAAGTAATGAGCGGCCGGAAGCACATAATCGGCCTGTCGTGCCGTATCGGTCATGGACGTGTCGGCCACCACAAGCAGGTCGATCTTGTCGATAATCTTCTCCTTCACCCAGTTGGCATCGATACCTCCGCCGTAAAGCGCGCCGATGGAATAGATGCACTTGATGGGGAAAGGTTGGCCAGAAACGGGCTCCAGCCCCGTCTCCAGCATATCGGCCACTTCCAGCCAAGGAAGCGTGGGGCCCATGGTCATGGTTGGCATCATGTACAGGTAGTTCCAAGGCAGGCCGAAGTAGCCGCCATCCATACCGGCACCCGGCTTGCTGAGGTTGCCCGTAATGGACAGCAGGCAGCCCAAGGCCGTGCCGATGGAATGACCGTTGTTGTAGGCCTGGCCGCCCATGCCCAGGTGCACACGAGTGGGGCCGTCTGCGAATACCTCGGCCAGATAGCGTACATCCTCGGGAGAAACCTCGGTGATTTCTTCCACCTTTTGCGGATCGTACTCGGCCACACGGTCGCAGAACAGATCGTAGGCGCAAGTCACCTTCTTGCCGTTGATATCGAACGTGCCATGCAGCACGGGGGTCGCTACCTCCTCGGCGGTTCCATGGTTGCCGTCCTCGCCCATGAGAATGGGAGCATCGTACAGGATGGGCTCACCCGTCATGGGGTTCATGCCCGTCTCAACCGGCTCTATCCCGAATTCACTGGCGCGCAGGAATTTGCCGTCCTCCTTCACCAGGTAGGGAGCTACGGTGTGCTGGCGGATGAAGTCCTCGTCTTCCCAACCCTCATCCAAAATGACGTTCATGATTCCCATGAGGAGGGCGCCGTCAGATGCAGGGCGGCAGCGAATCCACTTGTCTGATTTGGAAGCGGCCGTCGACTGATTGGGATCGATGACAATGTACTTCGTGCCGTTCTCGCAGGCACTCGCAACGTCGCGCCAGCGGAACAAGGCCGATTCGGTCTCGTTAGCCGACATGTTGACGATATACTTCGCGTTCATGATATCCGACGCGTAGTGATTGCCCGGCTTATCGAAACCGGTGCCGCCACACACCCGGTCGACACCGGTAAGAGCCCCAACATCGATACATAGGTCGTAAACCGAGAACCCCGCCGTATTCCACAGTCGCTTGAGCAGGCTAATGGCCGCCCCGTTGATGAGGCCGCCATTCGAGGTGCCAGGGTACAAGGTGATGGACTGCGGGCCAGATTCCTCCATGTAGCCCTTCCATTTGTCAGTGATTTCCTGAATGGCCTGCTCCCAGGAAATGCGCTCCCATTCGCCTGAGCCGCGCTCGCCCACACGCTTCATGGGGTACTTGATGCGGTTGGGGTGGTACAGGCGCTGAATCTGCGAATAGCCACGCAGGCAGGGACGGTTGTTGAACGGCTCGTCGGGATCGGGCTCGCGCTTCACCACCACGCCATTGCGCACGGTAACCCAACTGCCGCAATGCATGCAGCCGCTCCACATGCAGCGGGCATAGTGGCGCTCTTCCTCGCCTGTGGCCGCCAGCGAGCTGTCCTCCTCATTCGCGCAACCTGCCAGACCAGACAGCGCAGCAGCGCCCGCAACAGCACCCGTCGCTTTCAGAAATCCTCGGCGGGTGAGGCCGGAGCGCTTGGTTTCGCTTCCTGACATCTCTCCTCCTCTTTCATGGCAGAGGGGCAAGCCGGGCGCAGACAGCTTCTCTGCGCAACGGGCTTGCGCGCCCTTTCTTCCCATCCCCCATGGGCGAATCCGGTTGCATGCTCGCGGCACGAATGATGGGATTCCAACATAGTCTCTAAGAATCGGCCGGATTCTGTTGTTGCCAGTTTGTCATACTCTGTCATAGACTGTCAAGAGAAAATGTAGGGCAGAGTATGACAAAGGTAGAGCATCTCAGAGTTATCGCAGGTTAATTGCCTATTCTGCTAGATAAAATAATTCAATTCAAAATGCACGACTCGGCAATGTCAAGTCTTGAAAATAGAATATTTGTTTGTATTATAGTTGATAAGCGGGGAGCAGAACTCTCTGCATACACCTTCCCTATCACCAATTCTAGATGCGGGAGGGAGGTGATGCAGATGAGCGTTTTCCTGGCCCTGGTCCAGACTTTTGTTGGAGCTGCCACTCTTGGCGTGGCGCTACTGG
Organism: Adlercreutzia muris; assembly: GCF_041223505.1. Taxonomy (NCBI): domain Bacteria; kingdom Bacillati; phylum Actinomycetota; class Coriobacteriia; order Eggerthellales; family Eggerthellaceae; genus Adlercreutzia; species Adlercreutzia muris. Next base: position 127,715 of record NZ_JBCLQK010000003.1, on the reverse strand, counting down.
CCCTAACAAGAGAGAACCCGCCGCAGAACGGCGGGAACTCCAACAATCGCGAGGACTAGGCACCCTCGCTACCGGGACGTCCTTGCGGCGTCCCGGCCCCTTGGGGCCAAGTTCTCTAGGCGCTATCCATTGTAGCACGTTTGCTGCTATCCCGCTTTGCCATCGTCCGTCAGAACGCTCAGCGGAACCGTTATTTATACTTTTTCCCAAATCGTATAAATAACGGTGATTTCGAGTGCTCCTTATTTGTACTTTTCACCCAATTGCATAAGGAGGCGCTACCCCTTCGCGGCTTTCGCCAGGGCTTCGGCGGCGTCGGGGTCGGTGAAGCCCTCGCTGAAGGCGCTGGGGATAACGAGTGTGCCGCCGGATTGCTTCACCGACTCGTAGGCCAGATGCATGGTGCGCAGGCGCATGGCTTCCGGATCGCCCTCGTAGTTGGCGCTCGCGTCCTTCAGCATGTCGGAGATGTCCGCCTCGGCCTCGGCCAGAATCATGCGGGCATCGCGCTCGCGGGTGGCCACGGCCGCGGCGGCCATGGAGGCCTGCAGCTCGCGGGGCACCACGATGTCGCGCACCTCCACGTCGATGATATCGATCCCCCAACCGTCCAGCTTCTCCTCCAGCGCGTCCTTCAACTCGGAGTCCAGCTGGTCGCGGCGGCAGGCCACCTCGGCCAGGCTCGCGCGGCCGATGGCCTTGCGCAGCGTGGCCTGGGCCATCCACGACACGGCGCTGCCGTAGTCCTCCACCTCGCAGGCGGCCTTCTTCGGCGAGAACACCATCCAGAACACCACCGCGTCCACGTTCACGGGCACCAGATCGGCCGTGAGCGTCTCCTCGGCGCCGAAGTAGGTGGCCGCCACACGCTGGTCGATGCGCACGGTGTAGAACTCCACGATGGGCCAGGTGAACACGATGCCCGGCCCCGCCACGCGGTTGAAGCGGCCGAAGCGCATGACCACGGCCTTCTCCCATTCCATGACCACATGCACCGAGCTCGCCGCGAGCGCACCGGCCAGCACGGCGCCCACGATGGCCGCAAGCCCGATGGAGCCCGCGGCAAGCTGCACCAAACCCAGCACCGCGGCCACCACGGCGGCGAACACGATGAGCGTGAAGGCCACGGCCCCGTTGCGCGAGGTGCGGCTACGCCCCGTTTCCAGCCGAGCGCTCGGCGCCGCTGCCCGCTGCGGGCTCGGGGAACTTGACGAGGCGTCCGCGCCGCGATTCCTGCGTGTCATATCCTGCTCCTCCGCTCTTGTCGCGCTTGGCCTTGGCCGCCACGAGGGCGGCGGTGAACTGCGCGTCGATATCCTCCAGCGACATGCCCAGCTCCTGGCAGCGCTGCAAATACTCAGCCGTCACAATCTCGGCCGTCACCTCGGCCGACACGCCAGGCTTGTCCGACACGTCGGCCACGAAGGCGCCCTGGCGGCGCTTCGAGACGATGTAGCCATCCTCCTCCAGGCTCTGGTACACCTTGCTCACGGTGTTGTAGTTCACCTCCACCTCGGCGGCAAGCCCGCGCACCGTGGGCAGCTGATCGCCCGGCAGGTAGAACCCCGAGGTGATGAGGTAGATGAAGCGGTTCTTCAGCTGGAGCCAGACGGGAATGGAGCTGGCATCGTCCAGCGCGAACAAGTCGCCGGCCGGAATGGTGCGTCCTAGCTCGACCATAGGGAAAGGTCCTCTCTCTTTTGGGAAGATGCCGGGCTGCCGCCGGACGCCCCGCCCTCGGCTGCCACGGCGGGGGCTTCGTCGGCCTGTCCAAGGCCGAACGACTCGGCATCCGCGGCATCTTCCACGCTCTGCAATTCCAAGGGGCGCTGCGTCCCGGCTTCCACCACAGCCCAGCGCAGTCCCGCGCCTCCCACGAGCACGGCGAGCGCCAGGGCGGCCAGCACCGCGGGCGGCGCGTCGAAGGCGGACGCGGGAGCGGCTATGGAACCGCGGGCCGTGACTCCGACTGCCGCGACGCCCCTCGTGCCGGCGCTCCTCCGCTCGCGCACCCACAGCGCGCCCTCGATGGCAAGGGATGCCGCAAGGCCGCACAGCACAAAGCCGCCCCACCAGGGCAACGCCGCCGCGCCGTGGGAGAGGCTCGCGACCGACGCGATAACGCCGGGGTGACCGCTGGCCGCCGCTTCGCCGAAGAACAGCGCCGCCGCGACAGCTTCTGCCACGACGACGACTGCATCCACCCGCAGGATCGCGCGTCCGAGCGCCACCGTGCGCCCGTCGGCCTCCACGAACAGCGAGCAGCCCGCGAACAGCACGCAGCCGCACGATGCGGCCGACAGCACGAACAGCACGGGAACCCACAGGCTCGCCCACAGGCGCACGCCGGCAAGGCCCCGCAGCAGAAGCCCCGCGTACACCGCCACCGCGCAAGCCAGCGCCACCGCTGCCACCTCGAGCGCCCCCACTGCGCGGCGGCCGAGCCAGGGCAGGTACGCGAATCGCCCGAGCGCCAGGACCGCGCCGACGGCCAAAAGCCCCGCAAGCGCCCACGCCCCCACGTTCATGAGCGTGAACGCCGGTGTGAGGAACAGCGCGAGCACCCGGTCGACGCGCCCCAAGTCGGCCGCCAGGCAGCCGACGCCCACGGCGAGCGCGCCGAACGCTGCCGCGAATACCAAAGACACGAGCCGCTCGGCTGCGGGGGCCTCAGCCACCGAGCTTTCCGCCGCCGCTCCGAAGGGTGCCCGCACGAAGAGCAGGTCGGCCAAGGAGGCGGCAGCTATTCCGCCAGCACCGACGCCAGCCAAAAACAGGTAGGCTGCCACAAGCTCGCCGAACACCGATCGCCCCCTTCTCCGCTTCGCATGCTTTCGAAAAGTATGACACAACCGCGCAGAAAAGTATATGACAGCATGAGACAGAAAGCAGGGGGGTGAAAACGGCAAAGCCCCCACAGCAAGAGAGCGCCCCGCAGGGCGCTCTCTCAACTGGAAGGGGTCTAACCGGGGTCGCGCAGGCAACTAGTCGCGCTTATCGGAATCGGGCGCATCGGCCGAGGAGTCCATCTCGTCCTCGCGGTCGATCTCGGCATCCACCTCGGCCTGGGTGGGCATATCGGCGCGGTCGGCACCCTCGGCGGCGGGCCGGTACGGCGCATTCGGATCCTGGTCGCCCGGCTCCACCGGCTCACGGCGCCAGTTCGGGTCGGCCAGGGTCTCGCCGGCGTCGGGGCTGCTGGCAGCAGCGGTCTGGGCGCCTTCCCCGTCGCCCTGGGCCGCCAGAAGCTCGGCGTCCTTGGCCCGGGCTGCGGCCTCCTCGGCCTCCTTCGCGGCGATGATCTCGTCCTCGCGAGCCAGGTACTCGTCCCACTTGTTGTCGAGCAGCGCCTCGCAGGCCTCGCCCTCCACGGTCTCGCGCTCCAGAAGCACGCTGGCCATGAGGTCCATCTGATCGGCATGGTCGGCGAGGATCTTGTGGGCCCGATCGTGGGCCTCCTTCATGATCTTCGCCACCTCCTCGTCGATGCGGCGGGCCGTCTCCTCGGAGTAGTCCTGGGTGTTGCCGTAGTCGCGGCCCAAGAACACCTCGTGGTTGGGCTGGCCGAACACCTGGGTGCCCAAGGGGCTCATGCCGTACTGGGTGACGATGGCGCGGGCCATCTTGCTCGCGCGCTCCAGGTCGTTGGAAGCGCCCGTGGTCACGTCGTCGCAGAAGATCTCCTCGGCCACGCGGCCGCCCATGAACACCGCCAGCTCGTCCTTCATCTCCGAAAGCGAGTTCAGCACCTTGTCCTCATCGGGGATGGACAGCGTGTAGCCGAGCGCGCGCCCGCGGGAGATGATCGAGATCTTGTGCACCGGGTCGGCATGGTCGAGCAGGTGGCCCACCAGGGCATGGCCGCTCTCGTGGTAGGCAATGGTGTGCTTGGTCTTCTCGTTCATCACGCGGCCCTTGCGCTCCGGGCCGGCGATGACGCGCTCCATGGACTCGCTCACCTCGCGCATGGTGATGATCTTCTTGCCGCGACGGGCCGTGAGCAGGGCGCTCTCGTTCATGAGGTTGGCCAAATCGGCACCGGTAAAGCCGGGGGTGATCTTCGCGATCTTGCTCAGGTCCACGTCGCTGCCGATGGGCTTGTCCTTGGCGTGCACCGTGAGGATCTTCTCGCGGCCCTTCACATCGGGGGTGTCCACCACGATCTGCCGGTCGAAGCGACCAGGACGCAGCAGTGCCGGATCCAGCACGTCGGCGCGGTTCGTAGCGGCGATGAGCACCACCGAGTCGTTGGACTCGAAGCCGTCCATCTCCACGAGCAGCTGGTTGAGCGTCTGCTCGCGCTCGTCGTGACCGCCGCCGAGGCCCGTGCCGCGCTGGCGGCCCACCGCGTCGATCTCGTCGATGAAGATAATGGCGGGCGCGGCGTCCTTGGCCTGCTGGAACAGGTCGCGCACGCGGGAAGCGCCCACGCCCACGAACATTTCTACGAAGTCGGAGCCGGAAATGCTGAAGAAGGGCACGCCGGCCTCGCCGGCCACGGCGCGGGCCAGAAGCGTCTTGCCGGTACCGGGAGGGCCCACGAGCAGGCAGCCGCGGGGAATCTTCGCGCCCATGGACTGGTACTTCGCCGGATTCGCCAGGAAGTCCTTGATCTCCTGCATCTCCTCCACCGCCTCATCCACGCCGGCCACATCGGAGAACTTCACATCGGGGCGCTCCTCGGCGGCCTTCTTCGTCTTGGCCTTGCCGAAGTTCATCTGGGAATTGTTGGCCTGCTGCATCTTGAAAAAGAAGAAGAACAGCAGTCCTCCGATGATGATGATGGGCAGCAGCGTGGCGATAATCTCCAGGAAGGGGCTCGGCAGCGTGACCTGATAGGAGATATCGGGGTGCGCCGCCAGCAACTCGCCGAGGGAATCACTGCCCACGTAGGTGGACGTGTAGTTGTGCTCCTTGCCCAGGGTGGCCGGATCCAAGGTGGTGGTGCCCACGCCGGCCAGGCTCTTGCCGTCGGCGTCCTTCTCAGTGGCCATAAGGGCGTTCATGGCGTCGAAGGCGCTGTTGAAGGCATCGGCCGCCGTGGCTCCGGCGGTCACAGCGGGGAAGTAGGTGCCCGACACGGTGTAGTCGCCGGCCGAGTAGGTAACCGATTTCACGCGACCCTGCTCCACGGCCTGGGTGAACTCGGAGGTGATGAGCTGGTCGGTGACCGTGGTGCCCATGGCCCCGGTGCGCATGAACTGGCTGCCCACGAAAAACGCCACGGCCAAAAGGATGACGACCATGACCATGGTGGTACGCGACGACGAGGGCGGAGTGGGGAGTTTCGAATTGTTGTCTGCCATAGTGTCTCTCTGTCTTTACTGGTAAATCTCGGGCTTCAGCACACCGATATAGGGAAGGTTGCGGTAACGCTCGGCATAATCGAGGCCGTAGCCGACGATGAACTCGTCGGGGCATTCGAAGCCCACATAGCGGCACTCGATATCGGCCTGGTTCTCCGTGTTCTTCTTCATGAGCGCGGCCACCGTCATGGACGCCGGTCCCCGGGACTGCAAGTTCTGCATGAGGTACTTCAACGTGAGACCGGAATCGATGATGTCTTCGGCGATGATGACGTGGCGGCCGCGGATATCGGTATTCAGGTCCTTCAGAATGCGCACCACCCCGGAGCTCTTCACGCCATTGCCGTAGGAGGACACGGCCATGAAGTCCATCTCGAGGGGCATGTCGATGGCCCGCACGAGATCGCAGGTGAAGATGGCACCGCCTCGCAGAATGGAGATGACCACGATACCCTCGGGGCCGGCCATCGCGGCGTAATCAGCCGTGATGTTCTCGCCCATCTCGCGCACGCGGTTGGCAAGATCCTGCTCGGAGAAGAGAATCTTCGAAATGTCGTTATGCACGTGAACCACTTTCTTCCCATATCCGGGATGTTTCCCGCGGATAATCCTTGATCGCAGTTCAGTGTACCATTGCCCTCTCCCCCTGCGCCCGCCATGCGAGAACGCAACACAATTGTTTCGTTCGATCTGGGCGCATACCCGAAGGGACTGCCGCAGCGCCCGAGACCCCGCGTCCGGCGGGGCCTCCTTAGATGCGAGCCGGGAGGTGGGGCGGGGCGGCAAGGCCCCCGCGGCGAGCGAGGCGGCAGGATCCCCGCGGCGGGCGAGGCGGCCGCGGGGCCCGGCGAGACGCGTTTTGCTACTTCACTTCCGCCTGAAGCAAGTCCGGGAACTCCCGGATGAGGCGGTCGGCGGGCAGGCCGATGATGGTGTCGAGGGCTCCGTCGTAGTGATCCACGAGCGCGGCCCCCTCGCCTTGGATGGCGTAGGCGCCGGCCTTGTCGAAAGACTCGCCCTTGCCAAGGTAGTCGGCGATTTCCTCGTCGGTCAAGTCACGGAAGGTGACGCGGCTTATATCGGCGAAGGTGCGGAAGCCGAGCGAGATGTCGTCGGTCGCGGGCGCGGAGATCATCCACACCGATACCGCCGTGATGACCTCGTGGGTGCGGCCCGACAGCTGGCGCAGCATGTGCTTCGCATCCGACAGGCTGCGAGGCTTGCCGAAGATCTTCCCGTCGAGCACCACCATGGTATCGGCGCCGATGACGATGAGCATGCCCGTGTAGTTGCCGGCCAGCACTTCCTGCACCACGGCCCCCGCCTTGCGCTCGGCGAGCTTCTTCGCCGCTTCCTCGGGGTTGGCGGCCAGGTCGGGCTCGAGGCTCTCGTCCACCGGGGCTTCGGGCGTGTGCACGATGAATTTCACGCCAGCCTGCTCCAGCAGCTCGCGGCGGCGAGGGCTTCCGCTGGCGAGCACCACCTCGAAGGCGGGGGCGGAAGTCGGGGCGGCGGATTCAGACTGGGGCGCTTCTTCGGTCATGGGGACGTCCTTTCGGGAGGGGTCGGATGAGTGCGGGAGTGCAGGCGCCGCCCTACGAGGCGGTCTCGGGGGGATCGGGGCGCGGCAGCACGTTCGCCGGCCTTTTCCCTGTCGCGCTTGCGACGGGCGCGGAAGTAGGCCATGGGCTCCACGAGCACGCCCTGCTTGTTGGCGCTCACGGCCAGATCGTGCTGGATGTTGGTCACGTACCCGCCGTGTGGCTTGCCCTCGGCAAAGCCGTCGAGCACTGCCTCCACGCTGGCGGTGTCAACCCGGGCGTCGGGGCCGAGCATGGCCTGGAGCAGCTGGAGCACGGCCCGGCGCTGCAGAGGCCGCGCGGCAGCCCCGAAGGCCGGGCGCAGGCGGAAGCCCTCGGAGCGGTCGATGCCGAAGGTGTCGTCCTCGGCCACCCACTCGCTGTCGCGCTGCGCCAGCTCGCCGGCCATTTGCTCCAGCATGTCGTCCTCGTCGGCGATGAGGTTCATGGATCGCACGAGCACCTCGGGCAGCGCCTCGTTCCATTCCTTGCACGGCGGCACCACCTTGTGGCGCACATAGGCGCGGAAACGATCGGTGTGGGCGTTGGTGGCGTCCTCGCGCCAGAGGTTGCCGGCCGCATCACACGCGCAGGGCTCGCCGGCCGCCTCGCGGGCAGCCAGGAAGGCCCGCAGCTCATCGCGGGTCGCATCGAGCAACGGGCGCACCACCGGGCCGTTCTCGTAGCGCATGGAGCGAAAGCCCCCCGGACCGGTGCCCACGATGGAGCGCATGTAGAAGTTCTCGATGCGGTCGTCGGCGGTATGGGCCGTGAAGATGCGCGCCTCGGAGAGCGGGCAGCCCTCATGCTGGCACATCGAGCGCAGCGCCTCATTGGCGGCCAGGTAGCGCTCGCGCCGCGCCACGGCTTCCACGTTCTCACGGGAGCGAGCGGCCTCGGCGGCGATGTCGATGGAGCAGATGAACAGCGGAATGCCCAGCAGCTCGGCCAACGATGAGACGAAGCGCTCGTCGCCGTCGGCTTCCTCGCCGCGCAGCTGATGGTTCACGTGCAGCATGGCCACGGGGCCGATATCGCCCGCGTCGCGCAGGGCCGCGCCCAGGTAGGCCAGGGCCGTGGAGTCGGAACCCCCCGACACCATGAGCAGCACCGCCGCATCGGAGGCGGCCAAGTCGCGGGCCGCGATGGTGGCGCGGGCTTTCTCAAGCGTCTTTTCCAAACAGTCGGTCATTTCTCTTCCTCTCGCAGCGGCTCCTCGGTCGGAGCCGCCGGGTATTCCGATTCGCTCAGACAGTCCTCGCTTTGGGAAAGTGTCCACTGGGCGCTTCCCGTCGCCGCGGAACTCGCTCGGCCGGAACACCCGCCGTCTCCTCCGCGCACGGCTCCCACTGTGGTGGAGCGCTTGGCTTCCCGTTCCAACATCACGATGGATTCCACGTGGTCGGTGTGGGGAAACATGTCGACGGGGCGCACGGTGCGCACGACGTAGCCGGCATCCACGAGCTGGCGCACGTCGCGGGCCTGGGTGGCGGGGTTGCAGGAAATGTACACGATGCGCTCGGGGGCCAGGGTTGCGGCGGCGGCGAGGAACGCGGGCGTCGAGCCGGCCCGGGGCGGGTCCATGAGGAGCACGAGCGGACAGGGACGCTCCCCCGACGCGGCGAGCTCTTCCATGAACGCCGTGGCGTCCTCGGCGACGAACGCGGCGTTTTTCACGCCGTTGTGGCGGGCGTTGCCCGCGGCATCGCAGATGGCCGATTCCACCGCATCAACGCCGATGACGCGGGCGGCTCCCCGCTTGGCGGCCACCAGGCCGATGGTGCCCGTGCCGCAGTAGGCATCGATCACCGTCTCCGCCCCCGTGAGCCCGGCCAAGCGGATGGCCTCGTCGTAGAGCACCTCGGTCTGCGTGGCATTCACCTGGTAAAACGACTGGGATGAGATGCGGAAGCTGAGACCGCAGAGCGTGTCCAGGATGAATCCCGGGCCGTAGAGCACCCGCTCCTTCTCGCCGAGGATCACATTGGTGGCCCGCGTGTTCACGTTCTGCACGATGGTGGTGATCTCGGGCACGCGGCGCACGAGTTCGCGGCAGAAGGACTTCGCCGAGGGGAACTCGTCGCCGTTGGTGACCACCGTGACCAGCACCTCGCCCGACTCGTGGCCCACCCGCACCACGGCGTGACGCACGAAGCCGGTGCCGGCGTCCTCATCGTAGGGCTCCATGCCCCAGCGGGCCATGATGTCGCGGATGGCCAGGGTGACGCGCTTGGCCGTTTCGTTCTCGATGGCACAGGCATCGGTGGGAATGAGGCGATGGCTGCCCGGTGCGTACATGCCCGTGAGGATGTCGTCGCGGGTCAGCCTGGCATCGCCGCCCTTCCCCTTGCCGCCGGCTCGCCGCGCTTTCCCCTTGGCGGGCGCATAGGGCGAGATGACCTTGTTGCGGTAGTGGAAGGACTCTTCCATGCCGATAATCGGCAGCATCGCATCGGCCGGAGCAAGGCCCTCGAAGAGCGCGGCCACGCGTTGCTGCTTGGCCGCCAGCTGCGCCTCGTAGGGCACATCGAGCTGACTGCAGCCGCCGCAACGGCCGAACACCGGGCAGAGCGCGCAGGGGCGGGCGGCGGGGCCGCGTCCCGCTGGGCGAGCCTCCTTGCACCCTTGCGCATCGCCGCGCACCGCTGCGCGGCCGCGATTGACCCCCCGCTTTGCCCGAGGGGCCTTCCCCACCTTGGCGGGGCGGTTACTGGCGCGTTTCGGCTTGTTGTCATGTTTTCTCGTCATAGTCTCATTTTGACATAATGGGGCCATCGGAAAAGGAGGTAATCATGAACTTCATCATTCGCTGGATCGTGACCGCCATCGCCGTGGCCGCCGCCGTGTGGATCGTGCCCGGCATCGACATCATCAGCGCCGATGCCTCATGGGTGGGCATCGCGCTGTTCGCGCTCATCCTGTCGCTTGTCAACATGTCCATCAAGCCGATTTTGCAGGTGCTGTCGCTTCCGGTGACGGTGCTCACCCTGGGCATCTTCTACCTCATTGTTAACACGTTGCTGCTCTACCTCGCCGCCTGGCTCGCCAACGGGCTGTTCGGCGCCGGCTTCTACATCGCCAGCTTCGGCAGCGCTTTTGTGGCCTCCATCGTTATCTCCATTGTATCGGCCCTCGTGAACGGTCTCGTGGGCAACGACGCGTAAACGCGATTCCGAATTCGCCCGAGGGAGTTGGCGAGAATGATCAGGCCGCAAGAGCGGGGGTGCCTCCGCGCGCAGCTCCGTAGCGACGGGAGGTGCCCAGCGGGCGTCTCCCCAACATGAGGGCTGCCGAACATGGAGGCATGGTCCGCCCTCGCGGCCGCACACCCCTGCTCGCTGAGCAGGTGAGCCGTTCGTCTCTGCGGTCTCGAAGGGCCATTCCGGTCCCGGGGAGGGCACCGAAGAGAGGCCCTGTCGGTCCCGGGGAAAGTGCCAAAGAGGGGCCGTACTGGTCCCGGGAGAACACCAAAGAGGGGTTTTCGGCCCTAGGTTTATCATTTTTTGTCCGAAATGACCTCTTTGGTGTCACTTGCGGCGAATTAGTTCGCCACTGGAGCAGTTTGAACTGGGCTTTCTCCAAGTCCTTGCCCCAAAGAGCCCTTTTGCGGCACGGCCAAAAGCACCAAATCGCCCTTCTCGGACATTTTTATCGTCATACTCGTCTCAAAGGCCCTCTTTGGTGCTCACTGCACGCCGAACCAGCGCCGAACCCGTCCCAAACCCGCGCCGAGCCCGCGCTGAATCCGTGCTGAGCCCACGCCAAACCGGACTTTGGCGACTAGAAAAACCTTCTGCGCTCGTCGCAAACCCCGTCTGGTTCCCGGGTGTCGGAGAGACAGTCCGTTCCGAGTGCAAGGCCCGCGCCGCGTGCCGCACCTTATGAGCGGCCGCGCCCGGGGCCGCGCCCGGGCTCGGGCGCAAGGTCCGCGCCGCGCGCCGCACCTCATGAGCCGGCCCCGACGAAACGGCCTATTCTGAGCGCAGGGCCTCCACCGGGTCCTTGCGGGCGGCGGCCATGGCGGGGAACAGGCCCGCTACGAAGGACAGGAACACACTGATGCCCACGAGGATGGCCGCCGCGGTCCAGGGCAGCAGCGCCACATCGGGCACGTCGAGCAGCGAGTACACGAGCGCGTTCACCGGAATGCACACCAGCGCCACGAACCCGACGCCGATGAGGCCCGCCACCAAACCCTCGATAATGGTCTCGGCGTTGAACACTCGGGAGATGTCGCCCTTGCTGGCGCCGATGGCCCGCAGAATGCCGATCTCCTTCTTGCGCTCGAGCACCGATATGTAGGTGATGATGCCGATCATGATGGACGACACCACGAGCGAGATGGCCACGAAGGCGATGAGCACGTAGCTGATCATGTCCACGATGGTAGTGACCGACTTCATGAGCGTGCCCACGAAATCGGTGTAGGAGATCTTCCGATTCTCCTGGCCCTCTTCGATCATGCGATCGTTGTAGCCGTCCAGGATGGCGATGACCCGTTGCTTGTCCTCGAAGTTGTCCGGATAGATGGCGATCTCGGAGGGCTTGGCCAGATCAGCGTAGCCCAGCTTGGCCAAGTTGCCGTCGAAGGAGCGCGTGCCGTCGGTCATAAGCGACAGGATGAGCTCGCGCAGCTCGTCCTCGGTCATGGCCATCTGAAAGGCGTTCTGAAAGGCATCAGCATCCACGGACATGGCCAGGGGAATGTTCGCCTGCAACTGTCCGATGACCCCCTGAACCGCCCTCTCGGTCTTGGATCCGATGATGCCCATGGCCTCTTCCATATAAGAGCCCATGGATTGCTGGATGGCTGCCGAGATCTTTTCTGCCAGCTCCTGCTGCAGGGCGTTGGCATCCACGATCTGGCCGGCGTACTGGCCCGCGAGGGCCTGGAACTCGGCACTGCCCATGTAACTTTGCAGGGTGTCCTGGGCCAGCTGCTGGAAGTCCGGCGGCGCGGCTCCCTCGGCCATGCCGGCCATGGCCTCCTGGTAGGCCGCGCCGAGGGCCTGGGCGTAGCCGGCCATGGCGGCGGCCATCATCTCGCCCATGGCCTCCTGGCTGAACGCCGAGGCCATATCCACATCGAGATCGCTCGGATCCAGGGAGGGCGGAGATGGCAGGTCGCTGGCGGAAAGCCCCCCGCTGATGGAGCTCGTGTCCACGGCGATTTTCGACTCGTCGAACTTAAAGGCATCCTGCAGGGCGTCCTCATCGACCGTGAACAGGGAATCCATATTGAAGCCCGAGGCGTCTTCCTCGTCCTCGGCATCGAATTCCCGGCCGTTGAACACATCGACGGCCGGATCGGCCAGCTGGGCCTGCACGATGGCGGTCTCGCGAGCCTGGTCGATGAGGTGGCGGGTCAACTCGGGCGTGTAGTAGATGCCAATGGACAGCGCCGTGGCCTTCGCGTCGGGCCTGGGCTGTACGACGCCCACGATCTTCAGATCCTCGCCGGCATCCACAAGGGCGCGCATGTAGTCCTCGTCGTCGGTCTTATCCACCCACACCGCATTCTCCTCATCGTAGGTGTAACAATCGGCGGCGGCCACCATCTTGAGCGGCACAGCCATGAGCTCCTCGTAGGTGAACTCCAGCTTGTCGTCAGGGGATACCACCTCCTCCTCGTTCATGAACTGGTCGATCATGTCCTCCAGCACGGCGTGATCCCGCAGACCGAGGGCGTAGGTGACCAGATCGGGCAGAGTGCCGCGCGAGGTGAGCACGATGACGCACTCGTTGTAGGCCTCGGGCCATCGGCCGGCCTTCACGTCGTACTGGCCCTCCACGATGGCGGAATTGCCCATCATCTCGTTGAACACGTTGGTGCTGTACATCGTGGACATGAGCGAGTTGGACGACGAGCCGCCGCCCATACCGAAGGCCTCGAAGGTGGTATCGGGGTTGATCTGGCGCACCTCTCCTTCTGTGTTGCCGGAGAACACCTGGGGCGTCACGTTATAGCGGTACTCGATGGAGCTCACATAGTCGCCCATGCCGTCACCGCCCTCGTCGAAGAACTGCTTGAGCGCGGCCAGGTCGTTGTTCTCCAGACTGGCGAACATGTCGGTGACCATGCGGGTCTCGGGCACCGTGGTGCGGGCCGCCGGGTCGTTCTCGTCACCGTAGGTGCCCCCCTTCACGCCGGCAGCGGCCAGGGCAGCGACCCCGTCGCCACCGGCGCCCGAGGCGTCGTCGGCAGCCCCTTCCCCGTCATCCGCATCGCCGCCCGTGGACATAGTCATGAGTGCGCTCATGTCGAAGCCCGTGGACATGATTTGGAGCGGGTACACCGACAGCGTCTCCTCCTCGGTCTTCTCGATGTAGTTGTCCACGCCGTTGGCCAACGCCAGAATGGCGGCGATGCCCATGATGCCGATAGAGCCGGCGAAGGCCGTCATGATGGTGCGGCCCTTCTTGGTCATGAGGTTGTTGAATGACAGGGCGAGCGCCGTGAGAAAGCCCATGGAGGTTTTGCGGATGGGCTTTTGGGACAGGTGCATCTCCTCTTCCGTGGGGAGGTAGGGGTCCGAATCGCTGCGGATGACGCCGTCGGCCAAGTTCACCGTGCGCGTGGCGTACATGGCCGCGAGCTCCGGATTGTGGGTGACCATGATGACGAGTCGGTCCTGGGCGATCTGGGTGAGCAGCTCCATGATCTGCACCGAGGTCTTGGAATCCAGGGCGCCGGTGGGCTCGTCGGCCAGCACGATCTCCGGGTCGTTGATGAGGGCGCGGGCGATGGCCACGCGCTGCATCTGGCCGCCCGACAGCTGGCTCGGCCGCTTGTTCACGTGGTCGGCGAGCCCCACCGAGGCCAGGGCCTCCTTTGCCCGGCGCGTGCGCTCGGTCTTCCCCACGCCCGACAGGGTGAGGGCCAGTTCCACGTTCTGCAGGATAGTCTGGTGGGGGATGAGGTTGTAGCTCTGGAAGACGAAGCCGATGCGGTTGTTGCGGAAGGTGTCCCAGTCGCGATCCTTGTACTTGTGGGTGGAGATGCCGTCCACGATCATATCGCCGGAATCATAGTGGTCCAGGCCGCCCATGACGTTCAAAAGCGTGGTCTTGCCCGAGCCCGAGGGGCCGAGGATGGCCACGAACTCGTTATCGCGGAACGAGATGGACACATCGTCGAGAGCTACTTGGGTGAAGTCGCCGGTCCGATAGGATTTGCAGATATTCCTCAGCTGCAGCATAGGTCGCACGCTCCCTCTTCTCAAAAATTTCACCCATGGTGCCACAGCGGCGGAGCATGGCCCCAAATAGGACGGATTTTCTCATCGAATTACCGCTTATCTTCACATGATTGAAGCGCTTTGGGGTATCCTGATTGCCGTTTATCAGACCGACCAGCCCTCGGGCTCAGAAAGGACTCCCATGGACGCCAAGGTGTACGAACTCATCAACGACCAGATCAACAAGGAGCTCTACAGCGCCTACCTGTACCTCGCTTTCGCCGACTACTACGAGGAGGAGGGCCTGTCTGGCTACGCCAACTATTTCGAGATCCAGGCCGCCGAGGAGCGCGACCACGCGCTGATCTTCCGCAAGTACCTGCACGAGAACGGCGAGAAGGTGCGCTTGCTGGCCATCGACCAGCCCGAGGTGACCTTCTCGAACTTCCTGGAGCCGCTGGAGGCTGCCATGGAGCATGAGCAGTACGTGACCTCGCTCATCCACGACATCTACGCCGCGGCGCTCGAGGCCCACGACTACCGCGCCCAGAAGTTCTTGGGCTGGTTCATCGACGAGCAGATGGAAGAAGAGGACAACGCCGACACCATGATCACCAACATGAAGCTGTTCGGCGGCGACCCGAAGGGCCTCTACGACCTGGATCGCGAGTGCGCCGCCCGCGTGTACTCGACGCCGAGCCCCCTGGCCGCCGAGTAGAGCCGGGCACTCTTGCAGCGCATCCTGCTACATGCCTGTTGCGGACCGTGCTCCTTGGAGCCGGTCCGCATTTTGCGTTCGGAGGGCATCGAGCCTGTCATCTTCTACGCGAACTCGAACATCCACCCCGCCGAGGAGTACGCTCGGCGCCTGGCCACCCTGCGCGCATGGGCTGCGGAGGAAGAGGTGGCGGTGGCGGAAGGTGCCTACGACGCGAAGGCCTGGGAGGCCGCGGTGGGTCGCATCGGAAACGCGGCCGAAGCCAAGTTCGGCGTGATCTGCGACGAGGAGGGCGACGGGAGAGGCGAGACCGACTCCGAGGCCCGGGCGGCCCGGGAAGGCGACGGGGCCGCAGCCGACGGCCCCTCCGAAGCCCGCATTGCCCGAGAGGCCCGCTGCCGCGCCTGCTACCGACTGCGCTTTACGGAGGCGGCCCGCTACGCCGCCGAGCACGGTTTCGCCGCCCTGGGCACCACGCTTTCCGTGAGCCCCTACCAGTACACCCGCATCATCCGGGAGGAATTGGAGCGGGCCTGCGCACGTGAAGGCATTGAGGCCCACTTCGAGGACTACCGCCCCTTCTACGACGAGGCCACGCGCCGCTCGCGGGAGGGCGGCATGTACCGCCAGAACTACTGCGGCTGCCGCTTCTCCGAGGCAGAGGCCGCCGCCGAGCGGGAAGAGCGCGCCGCCGCCCGCCGCGCCGCCCGCGAGGCCGCGAAGGCGGCCCGGGCCGATGAGCGCGCCGCCGAAGAGGCCGAGCGCGCCCGCAAACGGGCCGAGAAGCGGGCCTACGCCGACAGGCAGGCGAGAAAGCGAGCCGCCCTGAAGGCCCTGCGGGGGCAGCGAGGGGACGAGTAGGACGAGTGGGGGCAGCCCGCGCCTTTCCCCTGCGGTTTACCAATCGTCACCGCGAAAACCGGCCCGCTGGTCTATGATGCGAGGATGCCCCTGCGCAAAGGAGTTTCCATGCCCAACGTCGCCCTCGCCCACCCCCAACTCTCCCCCAACGCCTCGGCAGCCGGAGCCAAAGTCGCCCCCGAGATTCGGGATCTGCTGCGCCGCTCCGGCAAGAAGCCGGTACGCGAGTACACCTTGGGCGAGGAAATTTTCAACGCTGTCACCCATGGCATCGGCGCGGGCCTGGCCGTGGCGGCACTGGTGGTGCTCATCGTGAAGTCGGTGGCCGACGGCGGCGGCATTCTTCTGGCCGCGGCCCTGGTCTACGGCATCGCCCAGCTGGTAGAGTACCTCATGTCAACCCTGTACCACGCCCTGGCGGCCGATGCGGCCAAGCGCGTGTTCAAGGTGCTCGATCACGCGGGCATCTACCTGCTCATCGCCGGCACCTATACCCCCTACTGCCTCATTACCTTGGGCCATGTGGGTGGTCTATGGCTCGCCGTGTTCGTATGGGCGGTGTCCCTCATCGGCATCGCCTGCGAGGCCTTCTGGACCTACCGCCCCCGCTGGATCTCCTCGGTGCTCTACGTGGCCCTGGGCTGGTCTATCGTATTCTTCCTCCCCACCCTGTACGCCCAGCTGCACCCCGTGGGCTTCTGGCTTCTGGCCGCAGGCGGCATCAGCTACACTGTGGGCGCGGTGTTCTACATCTTCAAGAAGGTGCGCTACCTGCACTCCATCTTCCACCTGTTCGTGCTGGCGGCCAGCATCCTGCAGTTCTTCAGCGTGTACTTCTTCGTAATTTAAAACCCGCGACGCTTTTCAACGATGTGACAGGGCGCACCGTGGAAAAGCGTCGCGATCTGCGGCCCTGGGACCTTCTCACCCTTCTTTTCTGCCCCTTTTCCACGATGTGACCGAGCGCATCGTAGATTTGCGGCAGCAGGAGCGCCCCACGCCTCCGCAAACCCTTGCAGCCTGCCCCATATCAGCGATGCGACCGGTCGCATCGGGAAAAAGCGGCAAACAAACCGACGCGGGGAGGCAAAAGCTGTTACCCCCTGGTGCGGGCCGTGCGCAGGGCGGCGATCTCGGCGCCCCAGCCGGCCAGATCGTCCTGGGGCGTTTCCAGAAAGAAGGGCAGGTCGCGCAGGGCCGGATGATTCGTCACGGCGGCCAGGGCCTCGAAGCCGATATGCCCCTCGCCGATGGGGGCATGGCGATCCTTACGGGCACCGAGCGGGTTCTTGGAGTCGTTCAGGTGAATGGCGTGCAGGCGATCGAGGCCGATCACGCGGTCGAACTCCTCCAGAACGCCGTCCAAATTGCCGGCGATGTCGTAGCCGCCGTCCCACACATGGCACGTATCCAGGCACACGCCCACCTTGTCGGAGAGCTCCACCCCATCGATGATGGCGGCCAGCTCCTCGAAGCGGCCACCCACTTCCGTGCCCTTGCCGGCCATGGTCTCCAGCAGAAGCGTGGTGGACTGATCCGGGGAAAGCACCTGGTTCAGGGCATCGGCAATAAGGGCAACGCCCGCTTCTGCGCCCTGGCCCACATGGCAGCCCGGGTGCATGTTGTACAGCTGGCCGGGAGTGTTCTCCATGCGCATGAGGTCGTCGGTCAACAGCTCGATGGCGAACTGGCGCGTCTCGGGCTTGGCCGCCGCCGGGTTCATGGTGTAGGGCGCGTGAGCGAGAAACGTCGCGATGCCGTGGTCGGCCGCAAAGGCGTGGAAGGCCGCCACATCGGCCGGATCGATGGCCTTGGCACGACCGCCCCGTGGGTTGCGCGTGAAGAACTGGAAGGTGTTCCCGTCGATGGACGCGGCATCCTCGGCCATCTTCAGATATCCCTTGGCACTGGACAGATGACAACCGATGGTGAACACGGGGCGATCCTTTCGACGGGGGTAACGTAGCGGCCGCCTAGTATACGCCATCGGCGCACTGCGCCAGGCGTACACTGGGGCGACTTCGCAACAACACGAGAAAGGGCGCTAGTGACCGCGGGCATGATCGGCATATTCCAGGAGATCGTCACATTGTTCGCCATCGTGGGCGTGGGCTATGGCGCCAAGAAGCTGCGGTTCATGAACGACGAGTTCGACCGCATGCTCTCGAAGCTGGTCATCAACATTGCGCTGCCGGGCATGATTTTGGGGTCGGTGCTCACGGCTACCGAGCTGCCCTCGCAGACCGAGGTGTGGCTGTGCCTGGGGCTTTCCGTTGCCAGCAATCTCGTCATGTTCGCCGTGGCCTACGGATTCACGCTGCTTCTGCGCATTCCCGACGGGCACCGCGGCGTGTACCGCTTCATGCTCTGCTTCGGCAATGTGGGTTTCATCGGCTACCCGGTGCTTTCGGCCATCTTCGGGCCGGACGCGCTTATCTACGCCGCCGTGTTCAACCTGCCGTTCAACCTCTTCGTGTTCACCGTGGGCGCGTGGTTCCTCACCCAGGACACCGACGGGGACGTGAAGGTGCAGACCACCTGGCGCACCTTTGTCACACCGGTGATGTTGTCGTGCGTGGCGGCGGTGATCCTCACGCTGACCGGCATCCACTACGCGCCCATCGCAGGCGACGCGCTGAGCACCCTGGGCTCCATCACCACCCCGGCGGCGCTCCTCATCATCGGCTCGTCGCTCGCGAACCTGCCGGTGCGCGAGTTGATCGGCGGACCGCGGCTGTGGACGTGCTCCCTGTTCCGGCTGCTCGGGATGCCGGCCGTCATCTGGGCCGTCTTTCACGGGTTCGTGCCGGCCGGTCTCATGTTCTCGGTGGCCGTAGTGCTCGCGGGCATGCCCGTGGCCACCAACGGCACCATGCTCTGCTACCAGTACGGTGGCAACTCCCGGGTCATGGCCCAGGGCACCTTCGTCACCACCGTGCTGGCCCTGCTGACGATTCCCGTGCTGGCCGGATTCGTCGGCATGGTAGGCTGAGGACATATGCGCGAACTATCTCTTTCCACAGCAGTCGGGAGGGCCACCGCAGCGGCCCTCCCGACTGCAAAGCGCGCGCTTCCCCTACCCCTCGAAGTGGTCCACGGCCTCGGCGAGGCGGGTGATGACGGGAATGGACTGGGGGCAGGCGGCCTCGCAGGTGCCGCACTGGATGCACTTGGACGCGGGGCCCTCGGCGACCTGCCAGGAGTACAGCCCCTTAGCGAACGAGCGGTCCTCGGTGGTCTTCTCCAGGTTCAGCAGGTTCAGGGCCACGGGGATCTTCACGCCCTCGGGACAGTCCTTCACGCAGTAGCCGCAGTTGGTGCACGGGATGAGATCCACGCTGCGCAGGGCGGCCACCACCTCGGCGATAGCATCGCGCTCGGCATCGGTCAGAGGCTTGTGGGTTTGGAAGGTAGCCATGTTGTCCCGCATCTGCTCTAAGGTGGAGGCGCCGGCGAGCACTGTGAGCACACCGGGCAGATCGAGACAGAAGCGGTAGGCCCAGGAGGCCTGGCTCGCCTCGGGGTTCGCCTCGGCGAGCACCGCCGCTCCGCGCTCGGGCAGATTCGCCAAGCGACCGCCGCGCACCGGCTCCATGATGATGACGGGCACGCCGTGCTTGGCCGCCACCTCCATACAGCAGGCCGACTGGGTCACCGGATCGTCCCAATCCAAGTAGTTCACCTGCAGCTGCACGAAGTCCACCTCGGGGTGCGCCGCGAGCAACTCGTCGAGCACGTCAGCGCCGTCGTGCATGGAGAAGCCAACATGGCGGATGAGGCCGTCGACCTTCGCCTTCGCCACGTAGTTCCACATGTCGTATTCGTCGAACTTGGCCGTGCGCGCGCCGCCCAGGTTGTGCAGCAGATAGTAGTCGATGTAATCGACGCCGAGGCGCTCCAGGGAGGTGGGCAGGCACGCCTGGGCCTCCTCCTTGCTCGCGCAGGCCCAGGCCAGACACTTCGTGGCCAGGGTGAAAGCCTCGCGCGGGTAGCGCTCTACCAGAGCCTCGCGCAGGGCCGTCTCAGAAGCGCCGTTATGGTAGACAAAGGCGGTGTCCACATAGGTGCCGCCCCGGGCGATGAACTCGTCGACCATGGTCTTCACGGACTCGATGTCAATGGCCGTGACATCATCGGGGTCGGTCAGGGGCAGGCGCATGGCGCCGAAGCCCAACTTGGCCACGGCCTCGTAAGATGTGGTCATGAATGCTCCTCTCTGATTGCTCTCACCGAGGAGGGTAAACCTTGGAGTCGACTTCAAGTCAAGGAGGTCGCGCGAAAACCCGGCGAGCCTGGGTGAGCGGCGCAGCATTCAGATGCTGGCAGCGGGCAGCGCACCGGGGCGGCTCGCCGGGGCTCAGATCGAGCCGGAAAGGATCGTGCAGGCGAGCCGGCGCATCTTTCGCCTGGCACAGGGATCGCCGCGCGAACCCCGCCCTCCTGCGCAGACGGGCTAACGATCCCGTGACAGTTCGCTGATGGGGAGGCTCATCGCAGGAGCTTCCCTCACCATAGGGCTCGCTGAAACGCAGCCTATTCGCTCCCCAGCAGAAAGGGAAGGTGTCCCATGGGCCTTCTTGCCGCCTATGCCGTGCCCCATCCGCCGCTCATCGTGCCCGCCGTGGGTCAGGGCCAGGAAGAGGCCATCCCCGAGACCGTTGCCGCCTACGAGGAGATCGCCCAGCGCGTCGCCGCGGCCGATCCGGACATCATCGTCATCGCCTCGCCCCACGCGCCGCTCTACCGCGATGGATTCTTCATCTCCAATGCCGACGAAGAAACCGGCTCGATGGCCCCGTTCGGACAGCCTCAGACCACGATAGCTACCCGCGGCGATGGTGAGTTCGCCCAAGCGGTGGCCGACCGCCTCGCCCGACGGTCCATTCCCGCGGCCGCCGCACCTGCAGCCCAGACCGAGATCGACCACGGCGCCTTCGTGCCGCTACATTTCCTCGCCCAGACGGTGGACTTGGAGGAGGTGCCCGTACTGCGCGTGGGACTCTCGGCGCTCTCACCGTCGGACCACCACTTCCTGGGGCAGTCCATCACCCGGGCGGCCGAGCGTCTGGACATGCGCTGCGTGCTCATCGCCAGCGGGGATTTGTCCCACCGCCTGAGGGAAGACGGTCCCTACGGCTTCGACCCGGCCGGCCCCAAGTTCGACCGAGCCGTGGAGGACGTGTTCGCCCGCGGGGCCCTGCAGGAGCTCTTCGCCCTGGATCCGGTGATGTGCGAGAGCGCGGCGGAGTGCGGGCTGCGCTCCTTCGAGATCATGGCCGGTGCGCTGGAGGGACTGCCCTTCACACCCCAGCTGCTCAGTTACGAGGGGCCCTTCGGGGTGGGCTATGCCATCGCCGCCTTCGAGGTGGAGGCCGGCCCCTCCACGACCGAGGAGGAAGTGGGAGCCGAGATTCGCGGCGCCCATGCCAAGGCGGCCCGCGAACGGGAAGAGGCGGCTGAAAAACCCGCTGACGGCGCACGACCCGATGCCAAGCGCAGCAGCGAGCGGCATGGCCGGTGCGAGGACGGAGAGCGTGGTGATGCCGATGGGGCGGCTGCGGGCAGCAGGGCCACGAGCGCACACGGCCCATCGGCCGGCGTTGCCGGCGCGACACCCGAGGTGCCCCATGCGGCCGCCGAGCCAAAGACGGGGCGACGGCACCCGCTCGCCTGGAATCGGGATGCCGAGGCGGCCCTTGACGAGGACGAGCGCGAGGAAAACAACGCGATCCTCTCGCTCGTGCTGGATCCCGCGGTGGACCCGCTCGTGGCCCTTGCGCGACTGAGCGTGGAATCCATCGTGGGGAGCGGCGAGGTACTGGCCGCTCCCCAGGGGCTGCCCGATGCCATGACCAGACGACGAGCCGGCACCTTCGTCAGCCTACACAAGGAGGGAAAACTGCGCGGGTGCATCGGCACCATCGCGCCGGCCCAGTCGTGCCTGGCCGAGGAGATCATCATGAACGGCGTGGCCGCCGCCACCGAGGATCCGCGCTTCCCGCAGGTGCGCCCCGACGAGCTGGACGCCCTGTCCTACTCGGTGGACGTGCTCGGCGAGCCGGAGCCGGTAGATTCGCTGGAACAGCTCGATCCGGCGCGCTACGGCGTCATCGTCACCCGCGGCTTCAAGCGCGGGCTGCTGCTGCCCGATCTGGAGGGCGTGGACACGGTGATGGACCAGATCGCCATCGCGAAGCAGAAGGCCGGCATCGCCCCCGACGAGGACGCGAGGCTCGAGCGCTTCGAGGTAGTGCGCCACACCCGAGGCGGCGACGCCCGCTGCGCCTGACCGAGCATCCGGGCATGCGCGGAAAACCTCGCCCCTACAGGGTGGCGATCAGCGCGTCCCAGCCGGCGTGGCCGCACTCGTCGTCCTTGAATACGCCGGTGGCCTGGAGGATCTCGTAGTAGGCGGCGTCACACACCGGACGCACCTCGGGCAGCTCGGCGGCCAAGCGCCCCGGCAAGATGGCGCGGCCCATGATCTCGATGAGGCCGATGTTCTCCTTCTTGATGTGGAAGAGATGCTCCGGTACGTGGAAGAGGCCGTAAGGACGCTCCGGCGTCGTGCGGTTGTTGCGCAGCACGAGATCCATCACGTAGTCGCCACCCTCGCGCCACAGGATGGGGTTCACCGTGTTGTGGGGAATGACGGCCCCGACCGAGGACGCGACCGGGCGGCAATCGGCCGCGGCAGCCAATTTCCCAGCACGACTTCCCCTTACGCCGGGCGAGCAGGCCCGAATGGCGCAGGGCTCGAAGGAGAAGGAGAGCCAGGCATCCATGAGGCGGCAGGCGGCCTCGCCGAGGGCCGTGCGTTCCGACGCACGCAGGCGCACCACCGACGCGGGCCAGTCCACGATGCCGGCTTCCACCCCGCCCAGGCCCGGCAGGGCGAAACGCTGCCTGACGGGCCGCTTCATGAGGGGGAATCGGTAACCGCCGCCCTGGAAGTGGTCGTGGACGAGGATGGAGCCGCCCACGATGGGCAGGTCGGCGTTCGACCCGATAAACCACTGCGGGTAGGCGTCGACGAAGTCGAGCAGCCGATCGATCGTCCCGTGGGTGATGGCCATGGGCCGGTGCGCCGGCGCCGACACGATGATATGCTCGGGGAAGTACCCGTAGGGCGAGAACCACCAGGCCCATTCCTCGCCAGCAAGCTCCACCGAACGCACGTCCCCGCCGCCGGCCCCCGCGCAAGCAAGGCTTCCGTCTGCTGCGCGCTGCCAGCAGAGGACGCAATCGTCGCCAGTGACGGCCAGCGGTGCCGAGCCGTGGCCATCCACGCGGAGGGAAGCCGCAGCGGCATCCGAGGCTGCGCCGTTGCCGCGGGCATCGGAAGAGCGCCCCGCCTTCTCGGCGATGGACCCCTCGCTCGCTGCGCCCTCGCTCGCAGCCCGGGCAATGGCCCGCGGATCCTTCTCGGGCTTGGCCAGGTTGATGGTGATCTCCAGCGGCCCCGCAGGAGAGTCGGCCACCCACGCGGGGTTTTCCACCGCGCTCACGGCAGGCGCTCCGCCCGCACCCCGGGCGCCCCCAGGGTCACCTCGCGGCAGGCATCGTAGCCGAGCAGCCCGTCCATGGCCCCCATGAAACCATCGGCCTCCGCGCACGGCACGAACGCAAGCACCGAGCCGCCGAAGCCGCCGCCGTGGATGCGCCACGCCCCGCGCTCTCCGAGCAGGTGCGCCGCCAGGCTCTGGATGACCATGGCCGGCTGGCGTGCCTCGCTGCCAGGCTCGCGCAGCGAGACGTTCTGCAGGAACTGGGCCGACGAGGCGCCCGACAGGCGCACCTCGCGCAGGAAGAGCCCGAAGTCACCGGCAGCCAATGCCGCGCGCTGGGCGTTCACCCGAGCCACCTCGTCGTAGTAGTGCAGCGCGCGCATGGCACGGCGGTCCCCCAGCTCGGTGCGCACGCGCTGTAGCTGGGCCAGAAGCGTGTCCACCGGCGCATCGCCCAGGCGGGGCACGCCGAGCAGGTTGGCCACCATGCGCATGTCGGCGGGAATGGCGGCGAACTCATCCTGGTGCAGCGAGTGATCCTGCCGGCTGTCGATGAGCACGATACGGTAGCCCTCGGCAGCCGCATCGAGCGTCATCGGCTCCACCACGGGCACCTTCGGCGCGAAATCGATGGTCACCACGCCCCCACAGGCGCAGGCCAGCTGATCCTGGGCTCCGCAGGGCTTGCCGAAGAAGCGCTGCTCGCACTCCACCGCCGCCAGGGCCACGGCCACGGCACCGAGGGGCACCGCTTCGCCCCCGCTGCTCGCAACCCCGCCCCCGCCCTTCGCGACCAGCGCCCGGCTCGCGGCGCCCCCGGCCGCCGAGCCCGTGAAAGGGCCGGGACCGAACAGGCCCTCCAGGCACGCGCCGATCATGACCTCGAAAGCGGCCGAAGATGACAGGCCGCAGCCCGGGGGCACCTCGGAGCCGGTGACGAGATCGAAGCCGCGCACCGCGCCCCCGCCGGCAGCGAAAGTCGCGGCCATGCCCCGCACCAGAGCTACGGACGTGAGCGCCTCCACGGGATGGGGCTGCGCCCACTGCGGGTCGGCGAGATCGATCTCCACGGTACCGAATCCCTCCATGACCGCGCGGATGCGCCCCAGGCCGTTCTCGGCCGCAAGTCCCCAGGTGCGCTCGCCGATAGCCGCCGAGATGACACGGCCGCCCTGATGGTCCACATGGTTGCCGGCCACCTCCATGCGACCCGGGGCCGAGGCCAGCACAAAGGCGCGCCCTGCCGCCGGCGGCGCACCACCGTTGCCGGTCGGGGCCCCGTATGGCGATCCAGCGCCGGCGCCCTGCGCGCCGACGGCAGGGGCGCCGAACACATCCTCGAACAGGGCGCACAGAGCGGCGACTTTCGCCGCGCCGCCGCTAGCCGTCGCAGATCCCATGGGCCTCCTCCTTCAGCTTGTTCACCCGCCGGTCGTAGGTGAGGATGCCGTTCACTTCCTCCTCCACGTCCGACAGCTGCGTGTACACATAGCCCGCCAGCCCGTCGCCCTCGAGGGCCGCGGCCTCCTCCAACGTGCGGCGCACCGCCGCCCTCCAGGCACCCAGATCATCGAAGCTGTCGTAGCCGTAGCTCTCGGCGAAGGCGCTGTGGTCTTCCACGCGGAAGGTGGCCCCGCCGAACTCCGAGATGGCGAAGGCCCGCCCTCCCCGCTCGGCCGCCCGGCCCCGCAGGGCAGCACCGTCCGCATACACCTTGAGCTTGCGGAAGTAGTTGTGCACCGAGAGGAAGTCGCCACAACTCTGGTCGTACCAGCCGCTCACAGCGTCGACGACCCGCGTAGGATCGGCCCGGCGCACCGCCTCGGTGGCCAGGGCCGCATCGAACTGGCCCCAGCCCTCGTTGAACAGCACCCAGCAGACCACCGAGGGATGGTTGCGTAGATGATCAACCGTGGCCCGGCAGGCGCGGCGCCACTGATCGCGGTAGCGCTCGCTCCCGGCGCCGAGCTTCGCCTGGTGCTCCGGATCGCAGTCGTCGTAGTCGCCCCAGCTGCCGCGCCACAGCGTCGGCCTGAAGCTCGTCTCCCAGGATCCGTAGGCGCCGCCCCCGTTCACCATATCCTGCCACACGAGCATGCCGAGCCGGTCGCAGTGGTAGTACCAGCGGTCGGCCTCCACCTTCAGGTGCTTCCGCAGCATGTTGAAGCCGGCCTCGCGCATAGCCTGGATGTCGAAGGCCAAGGCCTCGTCGGAGGGGGCCGTCATGAGGCCGTCGGACCAGTAGCCCTGGTCGAGCACGCCCCGCAGCAGCAGCGGCTCCCCATTCAGCAGGAAGCGGAAGACGCCGTGCGCATCGGGGGCCACTTCCACGGTGCGGAAGGCCGTGTAGCTGTGCACGGCATCGGAGCCGTAGCGCAGGGTGAGGTCGTAGAGGTGGGGGTCGTCCGGGCTCCAGCGGCGCGGCCGGGGCACGGGAACGGTCAGGCGCACCCGGCGGCGGGCAGGACCGGCCGGATCCGCGCCCTCGGGCACCGCCCCCTCTTCCACGGCCACGGCCACCGATCCCACCTGCACGCCGTCCCCATCGGAGACGTAGAGGCGCAAGAGCCCCGAGGCGCCTCGCACGTCCACGTCGGCGACGAGAAGCTCCTGGTCGCAATCGGGCCGCAGGGCAACGGCCTCAATGGAGCGCTCGGGCACCACCTCCATCCACACCGGCTGCCAGATGCCGCTCTGAGCCGTGTACCAGATGCCGCCGCGCTCGAGCCGCTGCTTGCCCCGCAGCTGCACCCCCGTATCGCTCGGATCGCGCACAGCCAGGGCCACCACGAAGTCGCCGCCCTGCTGCCAAGCCAGGGCCGCCTCGCCGTCGGTAGCGGTGAGCGCCTCAGTGATGTCGAAGGCGAAGGGCAGGTAGGCGCCCTCGTGGGTGCCCACGACCCGGCCGTTCACGCAGCAGGCGCAGGCGAAGTCCACGGCCTCGAAGTGCAGCAGGCAGCGATCTCCCTCGCGCAGCGTCGGCCGAGGCACCCGGCGCACGTACCAGAGCAGCTCATCGGGGGCCAGCTGGCGCCCCACTCCCGATAGCAGTGCCTCAGGCGAGAAGGGCACGAGGATGCGCCCGTCGAAGCGCTCCGGCTGACGCAGGGTCGGGCAGGCACCCACGGGCACGATGGCGTAGTCCCACCAGCCGTTCAGCGAGGTGAACGCCTCCCGTGCGAACTGAGGATGGGGGTGCTCCGAGCGCACCGAAGCCGGATCGAGGGCCTCGCCCCAGGGGGTGAGCAGGGGCCGTTCGGGGCCCAGATCGTGTTTACGGGGAGCGCTTGCCAGCACGCGCCTGATATCCATGGGAGGCCGGTCCTCTCGCAGGTCTGTCCCCCGGCGCGCCGCGGGCCGGGAGGGACGCCCCTGGCGCCCATTTTCCTTACAGCCCGATAATAGCTAACTTGAGCGGCCGGGCGGCAAACGCAACCGATTCGCCACACCGCCGCCGATAAGCTCCTAAGCCGGCTGCTCCAAGTGCAGCATCTGGGAGACGATGGCGATGAGCATCTCGTCGTCGGCATCGGGGTGGGAGCGCAGGTAGCTCACGAGCCCCACAATGAGCACGTAGAAAGTCTCGTAGAGGTGATCGGATCCGTCGCCGTACTTCCCCTGGCCGGCCAGGGGGTGCGACACCATAAACTCAGCGCCTTGGGCGGCAAAGCGATTGAGGAAGTCCAGGTAGAGCGCCGCATTCTCCTGGGTCGAAAGGGCCATGCGGAACGTATTCTTCTCGAAGAGCACCATGCGCATGATCTTCACCATGGTGTGCAGCGACTCGTCGGTCTCCTGCACTGCACGGCTCTCGCTCCAGTGCTGCATGGCCTCGATGAAGTCGGTGATGTACTGATCCAGCACCGCCGAGGTCACTTCCTCCTTGTTCTGGAAGTAGTGATAGAACAGCGAGCGCGTCACTCCCACATGGTTGGTGATGTCCTGGATGGAGGTGTGGGCCAGGCCCTTTTCCTCGTAGAGTTCGCGGGCAGCCACGACGATCTCGGCCGAGCGCTTGGCGGTATCATTGCTGCGGAGGACCTCGCGGGTGGCGCCGACGCGCCCATTCTTTCGTACCGATTGCATGGATCCTCCTCCGCGCATGGCCCGCCGAATCAACCGGGCTTATTGAGTCTTAGCTGCGAAACGACTATACGTCTGCACAAATTTGCGCCACCTCTTCGTAAGTTCTCTGTTACCGCACTGTCATTAACTGTTGACAGACCGTGCAAAAACATCCATAAAAGACAAGGACTTTTCCCGACCACCTTGAATCGAGATTCAAGAATCAGCGCTCGGGGCCCATGCCGTTGAATCGGGCCGGATCACCCACGCATTTGTCCCCTTTTCAGCACCGCGAGAGTTCCCAGGGGTTAGAATGGGGTTCCCAACTACGACGATTGCCCGCCGAGCGCGTCGTTGTGCAACTGCTCAAGAAGGGAGCATCCCATGGCCCCAAAGATCCTCAAGGCCGTTGCCGTCGTCCTGGGCGCCCTGCTGCTGGCCCTGGCAGCCTACGTTGCCTATGTCGTGCTGAGCTACGAGCGCCTTGGCGACGAGCTCTCCCTTGCGGTCGAGGCACCGCTGGCCGCCGACGAGAGCCCCCGCGGCACCGTCGAGGTCGGTGCGGAGCTCACCGTTGTGGCGGCGAACATCGGCTTCGGGGCCTACAACCGCGACTTCGACTTCTTCATGGACGGCGGCACCGGCTCGGTGGCTGCCAGCCCCGAGGTGGTGCGCGAGGACGTCGTCGGCACGGCCGAGGTC
Organism: Adlercreutzia muris; assembly: GCF_041223505.1. Classification (NCBI taxonomy): domain Bacteria; kingdom Bacillati; phylum Actinomycetota; class Coriobacteriia; order Eggerthellales; family Eggerthellaceae; genus Adlercreutzia; species Adlercreutzia muris. The sequence continues at coordinate 99,797 of NZ_JBCLQK010000003.1, read as the reverse complement.
GTTCGAGAGGCTGGCGCCGACTTCGCGCTATTCCAGGAGGTGGATGTCGACGGCACCCGCAGCCACCATGTGGACGAGTACGCCCTCTTGCACGAGCAGTTCCCCGCCGATACGGCCGTTTTCTGCCAGAACTACGATTCCGCGTTTCTGGCCTGGCCGCTCTACGCGCCCCACGGTGCCAATCGCGCGGGCCTGGCCACATTCTCCGCCTTCCCCATTGCCGATGGCACGCGCTACCAGCTGCCCATCTCCGAGGGCTTCGGCAAGTTCCTCGATCTGGATCGGTGCTTCTCGCTGTGCCGCATCCCCACCGATGACGGCCGGGCTCTGTCCCTCATCAACGTGCACCTGTCTGCCTACGGCGCCGACGAGTCCATCATGGCGGCCCAACGTGCCAAGCTCTACGAGGTCATGGTGCGCGAGCGGGAGGCCGGCAACTACGTCATCGCCGGAGGCGATTTCAACCATGATATGATCGGTGTGTCGGGCGAGGTGTACGGCAACGAGGTGCAGGCGGTAGAGAGCTGGGCGAAGCCCTACGACTTCGACGGCGTGCCCGCCGGGTTCACCGTGGCCGCCAAGGCGAAGCTGGACGAGGTGGGCATCGAGGCCTTCGCCGACGCCGCCACCTGCCGCGATGCGGGCCGCCCCTACGACGGTACCAACGACCGCTGGATCATGGACACCTTCATCTACTCCGACAACGTAGAATGCCTGGAATACACCACCGTGGACCTGGACTTCGCCTACTCCGATCACAACCCCGTGATGATGCGGTTCAAGCTGGGCGTCTAAGGGCACGACGGGGGGCACAGCCGGAAGACGCTCGCGCTCCGTTTCTCGCCGCCCGCTGAGTCGGTTCTGCGGGCGATGCCATCATGGGCTTTCCTACTTCATCAGCATGTCGGCGGCCACCGCGTCGGCAGCCTCGTCACCGGCCAGCGCGCGCAGCAGCTGGATGCCGAAGGGCAGCGCGGCGCCGGGGCCCGTAGCGGTGATGAGGTTGCCGTCGACGCACACAGCCACATCAGCTTGGTACACGCCGGCCGGCCAGCCCTCCTCGCAGCTCGGGTAGCAGGTGGCTTTGCGGCCGCTCAGCAGCCCGGCGCGGGCCAGCAGCACGGGGCCGGCGCAGATGGCGGCCACGGGCTCCCCCGCTTCCATGCGGCGCGTCAGCTCGGCCATAACCCGGGCGTTCTTTCCCAGGTTATCCACACCCACCGAGCCGCCGGGCACCACGGCCATGGCGAAGCCCGTCAGGTCAAGGGCGGAAAGCGGCGCATCGGCCACAAGCGTCACCCCATGGGCCGCGCGAATCGCCAGATCGTCCTTGGTGCTCGCGAGCACCACCTCCACCCCGCCGCGACGGAGCACGTCGGTGGGCGCCACCACTTCCAACGGCTCGCAGCCATCGGCCAGAAACACCACTGCGCTCTTGCTCATAGGGACCTCCCTTTCGAGAAACCGAACATCGCACGACTCCTATTGTAGGGCAACGGAACTTTCCGTCCGATCACAAAAGCCGACTGTCGGGGCAGCCGTTATAATAGATGCTAGTCCAACTGCAATTCTCAAGGGGAGACCCCATGTCGCCACGACAGTCCGACATTGCCGATATGAAGTGCTGACTCTTGCGCCTGGCCCAGAAGCGCTGGGGCCTGCCGGCCGCCGAGATCGCACGAATCTTCCGTCACGCCGACGTGTGCGCCTACATCTCCGAGCTTTATGACCTGCTGCATCTGAGCAGCTATGATCGAGCGCTTGATGACGTCGAAAACCACCTCGCCGCAAAAAAATGCTCACCATGCTGCCGAACCGACTTGAAGACCAGTACTGTTTTCTGACGCCGGCGGCCATAGCATGTCTGGGATTCAAAGGGAGCGAACCCTATGGGATTTGACGAGGAGCTGGTAACTGACGCACAGCGCGAAGCCTGCGCGGTGGAGGTCATGCGCGCCATACTGGAAGACTGGTGCGACGACGCGGGCGCGTCCTTCGACGAGACCCTTGACGTTTTCGCCTCGTCGCGCACCTACGAGCTGTTGTTCGATTTCTCCTCACGCCAATGGGCCGAAGGCCCCGACAACCTCCGCTTTGTATGGGAGCGGGAGCGGAAAACAGCTAGCTGATCTGCTTGGCCTCGCCTGGAGCTCTCTCGCCGAGGCCGACGGAGCACCACAGCACTATCTCCCATTACGCCCTGATTTGTGTGAGTTTTGACACTTTTACGTCCTTGTTTTTGTGAATCTTCTTACTTTTACGTCCTTGTTTTTGTATACTCACAACGTCCACCGAGCAAAGAGGGTGTCTATGGAACGTTTTCTTATGCGCGATCTCGAAGCATGGTGCGAGAATCCTCGCAGGAAGCCCCTTATCATCAACGGGGCTCGCCAGGTGGGGAAGACATGGCTCATCAAAGAGTTCGGAAGGCTCCATTACAAGAGCGTCGCCTATGTGAATATGGACAACAACGCGGCCATGCGCGAGCTGTTCGACATCGGGTACGACATCGACGTTCTTATCGCCGGCCTCCAGCTGCAAACCGGCGTTACCATCGAGCCCGACTCGACCCTCATCGTGTTCGACGAAGTCCAGGAAAATCCCAAGGCACTCACGGCCCTCAAGTACTTCGACGAAGACTCGCGCGGCTTCTCGGTCATCGCCGCCGGCTCCTTGCTGGGGATTCTTCTCCAAAGCGGGACGGGTTTTCCCGTGGGGAAGGTGGAAACACTCGACCTCTATCCCCTTTCCTTCGAAGAATTCGCCTTAGCGGCCGAAGGAGAGCAGTTCCTTGCTTCATTGCAGAGTCCAAACCCGACACTCATCCAGGCCTTCAAATCACGGGCGATCGCTCTCTTGAAAACCTACTATTTCGTCGGGGGAATGCCCGAGGCAGTCAGCGTGTTTCTCGACAGCAGGAACTACGATGACGCACGGGCCGTTCAGAAGCGGATTCTCGCCGACTACGAGCGCGACTTCTCCAAGCACATCGCCCCCCGCGAGGCCGAGCGGGTTTTCGCCGTGTGGGACTCCGTCGTCGCCCACCTGTCCCAAGAGAACAAGAAGTTCATTTTCGGCCGTCTCGCTAAGGGCGCCCGGGCGAAAGAGTTCGAGAGCGCTCTCACGTGGCTGAGGCAAGCCGGCCTTATCTACCAGGTACCGCGCGTGTCCAAACCGGGAATACCCCTTAAGGCCTATCGCGATCCGGGCGCATTCAAAGTGTTCCTGCTAGACGTGGGACTGCTCGGTGCCATGAGCGAGCTGGACAGCAAGAGCGTTATCGAGGGCAACACCCTTTTCGAGGAATTCAAAGGGGCGCTCACCGAGCAGTACGTGTGCCAAGAGCTTATAGCCTGCTGCAAGCTTGTTCCCTATTACTGGTCGGCCGAGAACTCCCGGGGGGAGCTGGACTTCCTTGCGCAATCAGCGGGCACCGTCTACGGCATCGAGGTGAAGGCCAAGGAAAACCTGCGTGCCAAGAGCCTGCGCAGCTTCAAGGAGAAGTACCCCGATATTCAAGCCCGGCGCTTCTCGCTTTCCGACTATCGCGCGCAGGATTGGCTCACTAATGTGCCCCTCTACCTCATGGGGAACACAGCCCTCTGGTTGTAGCGAAGAGCTTTCCGAAGCCGATCTATTCGAATCGGATGTCGACGAAACCAGATCCCACCGTTGCGGCTAAATCCTTCGGATTTTCCACCTCAATCCGCTTGATAACGCGGGCCGGGACGCCGCCGGCCACGGTGAGCGGGGGCACGTCGCGGGTCACAACGGCACCGTCGGCCACGACGGCCCCATCGCCCACGGTCACGCCCGGCAGCACCGTGGCGTTCGCCCCGATCCACACGTCATCGCCAATGCGGATCGGCGCGGGGTATAAGTCGGCGCGATGGGCCGGATCCATGCCGTGGTTCAATGTGGCTAGCACCACGTTCTGGCCCACGAGCACCCGATCTCCCAGGTAGATGCCGCCCTGGTCCTGAAACTTGCAACCGGCATTGATGAACACGTCGCGGCCCAAATGGATGTTCTTGCCGCAGTCGCTGTTGAACGGCGGGAAGAGCGCAAAGCCCTCGGGCACGGGCCGGCCGGTCAGCTCGGCCATGAGCCCACGCAGCTCTTCGGGCGTATGGTAGCGATTGTTGACCTCCATGCAAATGCGGATGGCTTCCTGGCTCGCCCCGTGCATGAAGCGATGCTCCTCCGAGCCACCGACCACGGTACGGCCCGCATTCAGGTGATCGAGGTAGCCTTGCATGTCCATAAGGCGTCCTTTCAACGAAACAGGGCGACCCGAAGGCCGGCCCAAGGGGAGGAAGGGTCACCCCCATTATGCTGCATCCTGTCGCACAAGCGCCAATACCCTCTTCTCATACTTTTCCATACCTGCAGGGCATGCCCCTCACTCGCCGCCCACGATCCTTCGGAGCTCTTCAAGGAACACCTGCGACGCCCGCGACAGGGGGCGCCCCTTCTTCCAGATGAGCGCGTTGCCCGTCTCCAAGGGAGGATCGAAGGGAATGCCGTGGGAACCCAAGACGGAATCCTCTTCGTTCTGGAAATAAAGGTATCCCAGCATATGGCCCACGCGGCCCTCCACTAACCGACGCCAATGGCTGGGAAAGATATCCGTGGAAACCGCAGGCTTGATGCTGGCATAGCACTCGCCGGCCCATTGCTTCAGAAAACCACTCTTGAGAAACTGGCACGACACAATGAGGGGCTCCCCCACTAAATCCTCGGGACGAACGGAGGTCTTTCCCGCAAGCGGTGTGTCGGGCAGAGGATAGACGCCCCAAACATCCGCCCCGGGGAAGACCAAGCCCTCGTAGCCGGGGCGCGCAATATGCTCGACTTCGAGCATGAAATCGAGCTGGCCCGCATTCAGGCGATCGAGCAGCGTAAGCGAGCTGCCGGCATGCAGATGGAAAACTACCCGCGGGTAGGCGCGGCGCACGGCAATGATGGCGTCGTAGGCGCCTTCCACATATCCGCGCACGTTCTCGGCAAGCTTCGCGTCCGCCGGCATGTGGTCGTCGTCGAAACCCACGGTGTGGCTGTACAGGAAGTCCCAGTCGATGACGCTGCCGCGCTCCTCATCGAGGCGCAGCATCTCGTAAATTACCGCCGAGAGGAAGGCCGCGTCCGTCGTGGGGCGCACGGGAATCCAGCGGGCCTCCACCAGGGCGGCCGTCTGGCTGTAGTCCGGGCCGATGAAGATGAAGGGGATTCCCGCCTCATGGGCGCGCATGAGATGCAGCGAAGGCGAGCGGCGGCCGCGTGCACGGGGTTGTTGCCGTGCAGCACGATGAGATCGCTCTCCAGCATGCTCAAGCGGTCGTTGGTGCCCATGGTGCCCGGTTCGCCGGCCGTGTTGTCGATGCCGATGGCATCGGGCTCGGAGCACCAGGAGCCGTAGGAGGTGAAGCCGAGATGCCACGTGTAGCCGCCCAGGGCCGGCAGCAGCGTTTGGGCCACCGGCGCGTTGTAGAAGGGAATGCCCGCGTAGTTGATGGCCATAGGCCCGTAGGTATCCGCAATGCGTTTCACCTCGGCTGCGCACAGGTCGAGCGCCTCGTCCCAGCTGATGCGCTCCCACTCGTCCTTGCCGCGCAGCTCGCCGTGGGCGGCTTCCCCGCCACCGGGCTGCCAGCTCTTGCGCTTCATGGGGTACTTGATGCGATCGGCGCCGAAAGCGTGCATGCGCTGGGCGCGGCCGCGCGGACAGGCACGGTTCTGGAAGTTGTCGAAGCTGTCCTCTTCGATGTCGTCGGTCTTGATGCGCATGGGCATGCCGTCAACCACGTAGGCCTTCAGAAGGCAGCGGCCGCCGCAGCTCGTCCAGCAGCTCACCGGCACCCATTCGCCGGCCTGTGCCTCGTCGAATTCCGCGTCAACGGTATAGCCTTGTCCCGTGGCGCTCAGCGACTGGCCCTCATCGGTCGCATCCAGCGCGTTCTCGGGCGCGCAGCCCGCCACCATGGCAGCAGCGGCGAGCGCGCTGGCTCCTACGAACGAGCGTCTCGAAATGGTGCTCATAGGGCTCCCCTTCTCTTTCGGTTCTCCAGCGGCACACGGCCGCTCTCTCTGGGAAAAATTCTATGAAGCGCCCGCGTAAAAGGCCAATACGCGTTACGACTACTTGCGCATACGTGATTTGCATGGGTTGAGACAGCCACGCCTTTGAATCGAACACTCCGCGCCGCTTCAAGTACAATAGGGGAACTTTAGCGAGGGAGGGTGATGGGATGGTCAAGGACGAGCCCCGGGAATGGGTGCCGCTGCGGCAGCTGGGATGGGCGTTTCTGCTCGCCTGGGTGTTCTGCGTGTTCTATACCAATGCCGCAGGAGTGTTGAGCGATGGGACCGGCAGCGCGGCGGTGCAGGGCAACGATAGCGCCGTCGCAAGCTCGGTCGCCGGAACGCTGTTCTACGTCGCCATGCCCCTGGCCGCCTCGGTGGCCACTCTCATCGCCATCGTCATCGCCGAGCCCCGCTTCGGCTCGCCCACCGACCATCGGCGCCTCATCGTCGCCGCGCCCCTGCTCACGGCGGTCAGCACGCCGTTCATGTTCGTGGCCGCCCCCGACCCGCTGGCCAACGCCCTGCTCTTCGGCGCGGGATCGGTGGCCACGGGCATCGGGAGCGCCCTGCTGTGGGTCATGTGGGGCGCGTACTACGCCGTGCTCCCCCGCGAGAAATCGGAGCTGCTAGCCCCAGCATCGGCCGTGTCGGCAGCCCTCATCGTGCTGCTCGTGTCGGCCATGGACGGCTGGGTCTCCATCGCCGTGGCGGCAACGCTGCCCCTCCTGTCGGGGCTTTGCTTCTACCTTGTCTGGACTCCCGAGGCCGAACGCGCCGAACGTCGGCTCGCCCGGGCGCGGGGCGCTGCCGCCAGTCCAAGCCCCGCGCCCCTGGCTGGGCTCGGGCGCACGGGAGCGGGCATTCTCGGAGTGTTCGCCGTCATCAGTATCGCGGGAATGCTGCATCCCGAGCGCATAACGAGCCTGCCGCTGCAAATCATTTTGTTGTTCTGCGCGGTCATGATGGCCGTAGTGGCGCTCATAGCCGTATCGGGCCCGCGCCGCATGTCCCTGTTCTTCCTCTACCGCTGGATGTGCCCCACCCTCGTCATCGGGCTTTCGGCCGTCATTCTCTGGGGCGAGGCGGGGGCCATTGCGGCGGTGGCCGCCTCCCTGGGAGGCCGCTTCACGTTCTGCCTCATCGCCCAGGTCTATTTCGCGAACTACGCCGCTGCGGGGCGCGCCACCCCGGCCCAGTCGTCGAGCCTCGGTTGGCTGTTCGTCCACGGCGGCGACCTGCTGGGCGCCGCGCTGTGGGTCGTCCTCGAACCCGTGGTCGCTCTGCTGTCCGGAGGCATAACGGCCACGGCCGTGGGGTGCATCGTCGCCCTCGTCACCGTCACCATGCTCGTCATGGGCGACACCACCACCTTCCTCCGGGTTCCGGAAGAACAGAAAAACAACCTCGGCAAGGCCCCGACGCCCGACTCGAGCGACGATGCAGCTTCCGCCCCGCCCCCCTCCGCCAATTCGGCCCGTACCGCCCCCAAGGCCGGAGGCGCCGAGCGCGTCGCCGAGCTCGCCTGCGCCGGCGGCCTCACACCGCGCGAGACCGAGGTGCTCGCCCTGCTCGCCCAGGGCCGCTCCATCCCCTACATCCGCGACGAGCTCATCATCAGCCGCGAGACGGCGGCCACCCACGCCAAGCACATCTACGCGAAGCTCGGCGTGCACTCCCGCCAGGAGCTCATCGATCTCGTCCAACGCTGAACTGCAACAAAAATGACAGTTCTCGTAGTTTCGAAGCCGTCTCCCAAGGGCTCATTGCGATAGGCGTGCTTGTTTTCCCAAGTCGCGTGTTTTCAAACAGACTCTTCGACATCCGGCGACTACGAGAACCGTCATTTTCATTGCAGTTCAGCGCCCTCACTTTCCGAAAGTCCTCCCCGTAACGGAAGCGGAGGACGTTTGACCGAACCGCCCCCATGCAAAGGGGCTTCCCCGAAGGGAAGCCCCGGAACGATCGCCTGCGGGGAGGGAGAGCAGGCGCACGATCGACTGATTGCGCCGCAACACCGCCGGGCGGAAGGGCGCGAAGATGTCCCGTGCCGCCTTCGCCCGGCGCTCGTCGCGGCGGCTCGCCCTACGCCACGCCGAGAGCGTGCTTGGCGGCGATGCGGGCAAAGGTGGCCACACGGCCGGCGTTGATGCCCGTGAAGTTGCTCGGATAGTTGTGCGGGTAAAAGCCGCCCTGGTCGTTGCCACACACGTACAGACCCTCGATGACCGTGCCGTCGCCCTTCAGCGGCTGGGAGTTCACGTCGGTGATGACGCCGTGGATGGTCACCAAGAGCTCGCCGCCGATACGGGCCGCGTAGAAGGGCGCGGTCTCCACATCGGACAGACGGTAGGCCGGCTTGCCGAAATCGGTGTCCTCGCCGGCGGCCACCAGGCCGTTGTAGCGCTCCACCGTGGCCAGGAAGGTGGCCTTCTGATCAGCGTCGAACTCCATCAGGTCGGCCAGGGCCTCCAGAGTATCGGCCTTCTTCAGCGTGCCAGCCTCCAGGCGCGGGTTCAGCCAGAACTCGTCCAGGTGCTCCTTGCTCATGGCCTCGCAGTCGTACACGTCGGCGTTGAAGGCGGTGCCGGAGGGCGCCGGGTACAAACGCGAGCAGCCGCAGGTGTCGAACTGGGCGATGTCCTCCCAGTAGTTGCCGTCCCACACGATCCAGCTGTAGTGACGCGGCTGGTTGGCGCCGGCGGCGTAGCTCATGGGATAGCACTGGTCCTCGTTCATGAAGCGCTCGCCGTTCACGTTCACGTGCAGAAAAGGCTGGCTGCCGGGCAGGAAGATGTCGCCGCCCATGCGGTCCTCGTTGAATTCGAAGCCGTCGGGCAGGATGGCGCGGTTCCAGATCATGCAGGCGCCGCCGGCCTCCAGCTCGGCTCCGGCCCAGAGGGCCATGCGGATGCCGTCGCCGGTCTCCGTCACGGAATCGCGCAGAGCGCACCAGGCGGAATTGCCCGGAGCCAGGTCGGCCAGCATCTCGTTGTTGGCGCCGTAGCCGCCGGTGCACACGATGACGCCCTTGGCGGCGTTCACCTGGATGAAGCCCCCCTCAGTCTCGGCGACGACGCCGGTGACCTTGCCCGCCTCGTCCACGATGAGCTGCTGGGCCGGGCACTCGAAGCGGATCTCGCCGCCAAGATCTTGGGTAAACACGTCGCTCAAAACAGACAAGTGCGCGTAGGCGTTGTAGTTCGGGCCGTCGGGGTTGTACTCGCCGATGCAGGGGTTGTAGCACATGGCCGGATAGTATGCGTGCTCATCGTCGGGGGCGTGCCATTCGAAGGGGAAGAGCATGCCCTTGGGACCCAGGGTATCGGCCATCCACTCGATCATCTCGCCGGACCTCTCGGCCCAGGTCTTGTACATGAGCATGTTGGCATCGCCGGACTGGGTCATGTTGGCGTGGTTCAGCAGCGTGGGCACGTCTACCTTATGGTCGGGCGCCAGCTTGGAATTCAGCGCGCCAATGGCCTCGCGGGCGGCGGCGATAGCCCCGGCCTTCTCCAGCACCACCACCTTCGCGCCATTCTGAGCCGCCGTAGTGGCCGCAACCAGACCGCCGTTGCCCGCGCCCACCACGACGATGTCGGCATCCACAGTCTCGATGAACTCAGTGGGCATCTCCGGCTTGTCGCGCCAGCTGGTCGCCGCGCCGGTGTCAGCGGCCTTCGCGTTGCCCTCGGCCGAGACCTGGGGCGCGCAGCCCGCCAGGCCCATGGCCGTCAGAGCGCCGGTCACAGCGGCGCCGGTCAGAAATCCGCGACGGGAAAGGCTGGTCTCCATGGTGTCCTCCTCTAAGAATCGGTTCGCGCCCGCCCCTTCCACGGGGAGCAGTGCGCATCCGGCCCTCCCATAAGCGAACCGAACGAAACGCATCCTAGCGGAGGAACCCCGAGCCGCACATCGCCCGCATTCGGGTATTCACCCAGATGCTACCTGGGAAAACGCCAAATATACCCGAGAACGGGTGAGATGGAAAACAGCCCCGCCCGAGCTTCTTGCCGGGGACGGGGCCGTCGACGGGCGCAGATATCGGGTGCGCCGATTGGCAGGCGCCAGACGAGGCGCCCCCTAGCAGCCGAACAGCGCGGCGGCCTTCTCCATGCGCTCGGGGATGGGCACGCCGAAGGGGCAGCGGGGCTCGCACTGGCCGCAGCCGGTGCAGGCCCCGGCGGTGACGGCCATGGCCTCGTAGTGGGCCTGCACCGAGACGGGCACGGGAGCCGCGTTGCCCCCGACGGCCATCTCAGCCAGGTCGTAGAACTTGTTCGCGAGCGCGATGTTGATGCCCACCGCGCACGGGGCGCAATGCCCGCAGTAGGTGCACTGGCCCATATAGGCGTGCTTCGGGGCGGCGGCCAGCACGCTGGCGTAATCGCGCTCGGCCGCCGTGGCGCCCTCGTAGCCCAAAGCCTCGTCCAGCTGCTCCACGGTTTCCACGCCCACCATGACGCTGGCCACGGCAGGGCGCGTGAGCGCGTAGCGGATGCACTGCACCGGTGTGAGCGCCACCCCGAAGGGCGACGCATCGGCCGAAAGCAACCGCCCGCCTGCATAGCCCTTCATCACCGTGATGGCGGTACCGGTCGCCTCGGCCCGAGCGTACAGGCGGGCACGTACCGGCTCGATGCCGTCGCCGGCCACGTTCTCGTAGTCGCCGAACAGGTCATCCAAGTTCTCCGAGGCGGGCATCATGTCGAAAGCCGGGTTGAGCGAGAACATGACGACCTCGATCTCCGGCTCGTCCACCGCGAGCAGCGCCACCTCGGGGTTGTGGGTGGAAAGGCCGATGTGGCGAATGCGGCCCTCGGCCAAAAGCTCGCGCATGTAAGCGATGAAGTCGCCGGCCATGATGGAGCGGAACTCGTCGCAGGCATCCACGTAGTGGATCATGCCGATCTCCACATGATCGGTACGCAGCCGCGCGAGCAGGTCGTCGAAGGCGGGACGCACCAGCGCCATATCGCGGGTGCGCACGTACTGGCCGTCCTGCCAGGTGCTGCCCACGTGTCCCTGGATGACCCACTCCTCGCGCGCAGGCGCGAGCGCCTCGCCCAGCGCCGAGCGCACGGCCGGGTCGCTCATCCAGCAGTCGACGATGTTTATACCCGCCGCCGCGCCCCGGGCGGCCATGGCGTTCACCTCGGCCTGCTCCATCTTGCCGATCCACTCGGCCCCGAACCCGATGACGCTCGCCTGCAATCCCGTGCGGCCCAGCTTGCGGTATTCCATGGTGCTCCTCTCTCCCCTTGTCTCGTTGCGGCCATTCAATCACTTGAAGCGAACTCCAGGTCAACGATTATAGCGTGAAGCCCTTCTGCATTATCGGTCGTTGACGCGCCGCCAGGGGTCGACGGGCGTACACTGGCCCCAAGGATCGGCGCCGTCCCGCGCCCGCCAACGACAAGGAGATGCCATGCTGAACCATTTCTGCAAGCAACCGCTCTGGGAGTGCACCCGCACCCTGGCCGCCGTGGCCCAAGGGCAGGTGCCGGCCGACACCGTCATCACCAATGCGCGGCTCGTGAACGTGTGCACCGCCGAGATTCAGGACGACATAGCCGTGGCTATCGCCTGCGGGCGCATCGCCTACGTGGGACCGAGCGCCGACCACTGCATCGGCGAGGACACCCGCGTGATCGATGCCGCAGGCGCCACCATCGCCCCCGGTTTCCTCGATGGGCACATCCACGTGGAATCCTCCATGCTCGGCGCTGGCGAGTACGCCCGGGCCGTGGTGCCCCATGGCACCGTGGGCATCTACTGGGACCCCCATGAGGTGTGCAACGTGCTGGGGCTTGAAGGCGTGAAGGTGATGATGGACGATGCCGCCCGCACACCCCTGAAGGCCATGGTCACCACGCCCTCCTGCGTGCCGGCCGTGCCCGGCTTCGAGGACACCGGCTCCTTCGTGGGCCCCGAGGAAATCGCCGAGTCCATGGCCTGGGACGGGGTGGTGGGCCTCGGCGAGATGATGAACTTCCCCGGCGTGCTGGCCGGCGCCGACCACGCCCACGGCGAGCTGGCCGAGACGCTGAAGGCCGACAAGGTCATCACGGGCCACTACTCGGTGCCCGAGACCGACCGGGGGCTCAACGCGTATGTGGCCTGCGGCGTGCGTTGCTGCCACGAGTCCACCCGGGCCGAGGACGTGCTCGCCAAGATGCGCCTCGGGCAGTACGCCCAGCTGCGCTACGGCTCGGCCTGGCTCGACCTGCCCCAGCTGGCCGCCGCCATCACCGAGACCGGCATCGACACCCGCTTCGCGAACCTCATCTCCGACGACACCCACCCCCACACCCTGGTGGCCGAGGGGCACCTCGACTACATCCTGCGCATGGCCGTGAGCCTGGGCATCCCCGTCGTGGCCGCCATCCAGATGATGACCATCAACACCGCCACCTGCTTCCGCATGGAGCACGAGCTGGGCTCCATCACCCCGGGCAAGTGCGCCGACATCGTGTTTCTGGACAACCTGGAAGATTTGAACGTCGTGCGCACCATGATCGACGGCGATGTGGTGGCAGAAAACGGTGCCTGCACCTTCGATCTGGCGCCCTTTGACTACCCGGATTGGGTCACCCACTCCATGCACCTGGGGCGCACCATCACTCCCGACACCTTCCGCGTGGAAGCGCCCGCCGGCGCCTCCGACGGCGATGCCGTCACCGTGCGGGCCATCGAGCTTCTGCCCGGATCGGTGCCCGACCGCGAGGCCTCCGTAGCCCTCGCCGTGCGCGACGGGGCCCTGGAAAGCGACCTGGACCAGGACGTGCTGAAGACCTTCGTCTTCGAGCGCCACCACGAGACGGGCACGTTCGGCGTCGGGTTCACCAAGGGCTTCGGCATCAAGCGGGGGGCGATGGCCTCCACCGTGGCCCACGATGCCCACAACCTGCTGGTGGTGGGCACCAACGACGAGGACATGGCCCTGGCGGCCAACACGCTCGCCGAGGTGGGCGGCGGCATGGTCGTGGTGGCCGACGGCGAGGTGCTCGGACTCGTGGAGCTGCCCATCGCCGGGCTCATGGATGCCCTGACCGCCGAGGAGATGAGCGCGAAGGTGCACCACCTGGAGGACACCTGGGCCGAGATCGGCTGCACCATGCCCTCCCCCTTCATGACCATGGCCCTCATTCCGCTGGCCTGCCTGCCCGAGCTGCGCCTCACCAACCGCGGCCTGGTGGATTGCACCACCTTCCAGTTCACCGATTTGGTGATGGACGGAGAAGCCGAGTAGGAATGCGAAGTGAGGGGCTCGACCGAGTCCCCGACGACGGGGCCGGACCCCATCACCCCTCGTCAGGACGAGTCCGCGGCGTCGTCGCACCCGTCGCCTCATCCTGTATCGCCGCACCCGTCGGCGCAAGCGCGACCGTGCCCCCCCCGATGCATCACCGCCGCTGCGCCCGGGGCCATCGGAGCATCCCATGGCCCCGGGCGCCCTTCCACGCTTCGCCGGCGCTGCTTGGCCGATGCAAGACGAGCGCCCCTCGCGCATGGTGGTATGTTCGTACCTGAGAAAACAACCAGGGAGGAAATCTCAGTGATTATCGGCATCACCACCACGCTCAACGAGGCCGACGGCTTCCAGCGCGTCAACGTGGAGTACATCAACCGCGTGGCCGCCACAGGTGCCGCACCGGTGCTGCTCACGCCCGTGCGCGGCGGGGCCGAGGCGAACCGCGCCCTGGCGCGGCAGGTCATCGATACGGTGGATGCGCTCGTCATCACCGGCGGCGGCGATGTGCACCCCCGCTACTACGTGCCCGATCCAGCCAAGAACCGCGATGCCCTGAACATGGACGATGTGGCAGCCCTCGGCTGCGGCTCGGCGTCCCATTGCCGTTCCACGGGCGCACCCGTGCCCTTCTGCGGCCACAACGCATCTGACGAGGCCTTCCGCCAGGCCATGGGCGGCCCTCCCGGCCCCGACGAGGTGACCACCTTGGACGGCCGCAACGTGCTCACCGACCCAGAGCGGCCGGCGGTGCCCTGCCTGTCCGACCTGCTCGCCGTCAGCGAGGACCGCGATGGCTTCGAGCTGGAGCTGGCCCGCCTGGCCCACGAGCGGCACATTCCGTGCCTCGGCATCTGCCGCGGCATGCAGGTGATGAACGTGACCTTGGGCGGCAGTCTCTACCGCGACCTGTACAACTGCGGCGTCACCGAGCGGGGCCACCGTCAGGAACCGCCCTACGACCGCACCACCGACACCATCACCATTGCCGCAGGCAGCCTGCTGGCCACCGTGCTCGGTACCGCAGGGGCCTTCGACGTGAATTCCATGCACCACCAGGGCATCGATCACGTGGCCGAGAGTCTGACGGTGGCGGCCCGCTCGGACGACGGCGTGGTGGAGGCGGTGGAAGATCCGAGCCGTCGTTTTTATCTGGGCGTGCAGTGGCATCCCGAGTACCTGGACCGTCACCGCGGCCTGTTCAGCGCCCTCGCCGACGCGGCCCGCTAAGGTTTACCCACGCAGCAACCGCCTCTGCGAACCGGCGCTGTGAGCACTTCGCAGAAAAGTGGACAAAAAGCCGTCGAGTGAGCTTTCGGAAGCCACTCGACGGCCTTGATTTATCACGTTTCGCTATCAGATAGGGTAATTTGACGCTGTCCAGCGCTTTTTTAGCCCAAAATTGACCTCCGCAGAGCTCACTCGACGGCTTTTGTCCACGATTCCGCTTTTTACTCACAAGGACAGGCCCATGACCTCCCCTAAAGCAAATACCGCTCCCCTTCTCTTCCCCGAGCCTTTGCGGGAAGGGGTCATCCTGGCGCGGCCGAACCGCTTCATCATGGACGTGGCCTTCAGCGACGGTGCTCCCGCGCGCTGCCACTGCCCGGCTGTCTCGCGCATCGGCGACCTGGATCTGACGGGACGGCCCTGCCTGGCGTCTGATTCCCACAACCCCCGGCGCAAGCTGCCCCTCACCGTGGAGGCCTTCTCGCTGCAGCAACCCGACGCGGCCGAGAAGCAATGGATCGGCATCAACCAGAATGCCTCGAACCGCTACGTGGAGCATTTCCTGCGCGAAGGCGCCTTCAGCGCCGTCACCGGGCCCGTGGGCCAGCTGCGCCGCGAGGTGCCTTTGGGCTCCTCGCGCCTCGACTTCCTCGTGAACGAGAACCAGTACCTGGAAGTGAAGACGCCCCTCGTGCAGATACAGACCGCTATTCCGCCTTGGGTGCCCACGGTGCCCCCGGCTCCCTTCGACTCCACCGAGCGCGTCCAGCGCCATCTGCGGGAACTGGCCGCGTCCCTCCAGCACAACGAGCGGGCCGTCATCTTGTACTGCCTCTACTACGAGAACGACGGCTTCCGCTACTACCACGGCACCACCTACGAGGAGATGCTCGCCTGCGTGGACGAGGCGCGCACCGCCGGTGTGGAGCTCTGGCAGGCCGACTTCACCATCACGCCCGAGGCTGTGGCCCTCGCCGGCTACCACCCGCTGGAAGAGTGGTAGCGAACGCCGAGCCGGGAGCCCCAACCGATAGCGAGCCCACGCCACAAGAAAAGGAGCGGCCTTGCGACCGCCCCTGCATCGTCGGGTATGCCCGGAACCCCTAAGCCTCTTCGGCCACTTCCAGGACCTCTTCCTCGAAGCCCGCATGATCGGGCTCGTAGCCGCGGTTATCCGGCACGAGGAAGATGAACACCAGCGAGCTCAACAGCAGGAAGAACGGATAGAACAGAAACGGCATGATCTGGAACGCCGACACATTGAAGCCCAACTCGGCGCAGGCCGAGATAGCCACCAGCATCTGGGCGCCGTAGGGAATCACTCCCTGGAACACGCAGGAGAAGGTATCCAAGATGGATGCGGTCTTGCGCCGGGAGATGTCGTAGGTCTCGGCCATCTCGTGGGCGATGGGGTTCGCCATCACGATGGCCACGGTGTTGTTGGCCGTGGCGATGTCCATGGCGCCCACGAGCAGACCCATGCCCAGCTGGCCGCCCTTGCGCCCCTTGAACACGCGTTTGATGCCGGCAAGCAGAGCCACGAAACCGCCGTTCTCGCGAATGAGCGCGCAGATGGCGCTCACCAGCACGGCCACCATGGTGGTCTCGAACATGCCGGCCGCCCCCGTGCCCATGTTCCCCAAAAGATCGGTGGCCGCCACCGCGCCCTCGGCCACCACGATGATGGAGCCGGACAGGATGCCCAGCAGCAGCACGACGAACACGTTGATGCCCAGAATGCCGCCCACCAGCACGATGAGGTACGGAACGAGCTCGATGAGGTTGTAGTCGTTGTGCACCGTGCCCGAGATGTTGGATCCCAGGGACAGCGCCAAGATGAGCACGAGGGTCACGATAGCCGCGGGCAGGGCGATCTTGAAGTTCTCGCGGAACTTGTCCTTCATCTGGCAGCCCTGGCCCTGGCAGGCGGCGATGGTGGTGTCGGAGATGAACGACAGGTTATCGCCGAACATGGCGCCGCCCATGACCGAGCCCACGCACAGAGGCAGGCTGAAGCCGGAGGCAGCCGACACGGCCACGGCAATGGGGGTGATGAGCGTGATGGTACCCACCGAGGTGCCCATGGAGATGGACACGAAGCAGCTGACCACGAACAGCACGGCCACGGAGAACTCCGCCGGAATGATGGACAGCATGAGGTAGGCCACTGACTCGGCCGAGTCGCGCCCCACGGTGCCCACGAACACGCCGGCGGCCATGAAGATGAGGATCATGGTGACGATGGTCTTATCGCCGATGCCACGGCCCATAACCACCAGCTTGTCATCGAAGGGCAGCTTGCGGTTCTGGAAGCAGGCCACCAGCAGCGCAATGAGGAAGATCACCACGATGGGGATGTTGTAGAACCCCATGGAGATGCCCATGCCGTACTCGAACAGAACGCCGAGCCCCAGATACAGCACGAGGAACACCCCGATAGGCAGCAGCGCCGCCACATTTCCCTTTTTCACGTCGAACTCCACCTTCTTCGTCTCTGAAAAAACAGTCCGCCTATAGTACACCACAAAAACCGCTGCCGATGCGTCATCTTCTTCGCGCGGCCCTTACTTATAATAGATGGTGAGACATCGCCCCGTCAGAACGGACATTCTATGGACAACCCAGCCGAAAACCGCGTCGAGGAAGGCGCCTGCGAGACCTCCGACAACATCGCCGCCGAGGCTGCCGAGCGCGGCGCCTGCGCGGACGCCGACAACCCCGCCGCGCCCGTCGACCCCTTCGAGCCGGGCTCGCTCGGTTGGCTTCTGCCCTGGGCCGAAACGGGCGAGGGCGACGTGCTTTCCCCCGACGAGGCCCTGGAAGTATTCCTGGAATGGGTGGAGGCCCGGGGCATGGAGCTGTGGCCTCACCAAGAGGACGCGCTCATGGACCTGGCCGTGGGCGATTCGGTCATCCTGGGCACGCCCACTGGCTCGGGCAAGTCCATGGTGGCCCTGGGACTGTGCTTCATGGCCATCGCCACGGGGCGCACTGCCTACTACACGGCCCCCATCAAGGCGCTCGTGTCCGAGAAGTTCTTCGACATGGTGGACGTGCTCGGCCGCGAGAACGTGGGCATGATCACGGGAGATTCCACCATCAACACCGAGGCGCCGGTCATCTGCTGTACGGCGGAGATCCTCGCGAACCAGGCTCTGCGCGAGGGCGCCGCGTCGAAGGTGGCCTGCGTGGTGATGGACGAGTTCCACTTCTTCGCCGACCCCGACCGCGGCTGGGCCTGGCAGGTGCCGCTGCTCACCCTGACAAACGCCCAGTTCCTGCTCATGAGCGCCACGCTCGGCGACGTGACCGACATCGCCGCCCTCGTGGAGGAGCGCACCGCACGCCCCGTCGACCTTGTCACCGACGCGCCGCGGCCCGTACCGCTGTCCTACGACTACACCTTGGAGACCTTGGAGGCCACCGTGGAGCTGGGCCTGCGGGCCGGCGAGGCGCCGATGTACATCGTGCACTTCTCCCAAGACGAGGCGCTGAAGAACGCCCGCGCGCTCGCGAGCTACGGCGTGGCCGACAAGGAACAGCGCGAGGCGGTGAAGGCGGCTATGAAGGGTACGAAGTTCACCACGCCCTTCGGCAAGATCCTCCAACGGCTTTTAGCCGCGGGCGTGGGCGTGCACCACGCGGGCATGCTGCCGCGCTACCGCCTGCTCGTGGAACGTCTGGCCCAGCAGGGGCTCCTGCCGGTCATCTGCGGTACCGACACGCTGGGCGTCGGCATCAACGTGCCCATCCACACGGTGGTGCTCACCCAGCTCACCAAATTCGACGGCACCAAGATGCGCCGTCTGCGCTCGCGCGAGTTCCACCAGATCGTGGGCCGTGCGGGACGGTCCGGCTTCGACACCGAGGGCCTGGTGGTGGCGCTCGCCCCCGAGCACGAGATAGAGAACCACAAGGCCCTGTTGAAGGCGGGCGACGACCCGAAAAAGCAGCGCCGCGTGAAGAAGAAGCAGCCGCCCGAGGGCTTTGTCAGCTGGAACAAGCAGACCTTCGAGCACCTCATCGAAAAGCCGCCCGAGAAGCTGAACCCCCGCATGCGCATCACGCACTCCATGGTGCTGTCGGTGGTGAGCCGCGGGGGCGACGCCTGGGCCAACGTGCACCAGCTCATCGCCGATTCGGCCCAGTCCCCCGAGGAGAAGATCAAGCTGAACGCGCGGGCCGACGAGATATTCCACACGCTGCTGGAGGCGGGCGTGGTGGTGCGCGGGGAAGACGCCGAGGGCAACCCCTCCTACGAGCTGACGGTTGAGCTGCCCGAGGACTTTGCGCTCGACCAGCCGCTCTCGCCGTTTCTGCTGGCCGCGCTCGACCTGCTGGACCCGGAGAGCCCCGACTACGCCCTGGACGTCATCTCGCTTGTGGAGGCCACCCTGGAGAACCCGGGCAAAGTGCTGCGGGCCCAGGAGCGCAAGGCGCGCGACGCGGCCATGGCCGCCATGAAGGCCGACGGCGTGGAATACGAGGAGCGCATCGAACGCCTGGCCGAGATCACCTACCCGAAGCCCCTGGAAGAGCTGCTCGACCACGCCTTCGAGCTGTACTGCCAGAGCGTGCCGTGGGCCCGCGACTACGAGCTTCTGCCCAAAAGCGTGCTGCGCGACATGGTGGAGACGGCGAGCGACTTCAAGACCTACATCGGCCGCTACGGCATCGCGAAATCGGAGGGGACGCTGCTGCGCTACCTGTCCGACGCCTTCCGCGTGCTCGTGCGCACCCTGCCGCCCGATGTGCTGGACGACCGGCTGCGCGACATCATCGCCTGGCTCGGCTTCATGGTGCGCACCACCGACTCGTCACTCGTGGACGCGTGGGAGAGCGCCGGCGAGCTGCCCGAGGCCGGCGCGCCCCCGCAGGCCGCCGACGCCGTGGTGGCCGACCGCCACGGCATGGAAGTCATGGTGAGAAACGCGCTCTTCGCCCGCGTGCGCCTGGCATCGCTCGACCGCACCCGCGAGCTGGGCAGCTTGGACGAGGACTGGGGCTTTACCGAGCGCGCCTGGGACGCGGCTCTGGACGACTACTTCGCCGAGCACAACGAGATCCGCATCGACGGCGACGCGCGAAGCGCGGCCTACCTGGCCATCGACGAGGGACCGGAGCAGGACGCGCACCTCTGGCACGTGCGCCAGATCTTCCTCGACGAGGACGACGACGGCGACTTCCGCATCGAGGCCGATGTGGATTTGGACGCCACCCAGGAGGAAGGCGAGGTCATCTTCAAGAACTACCGCGTGGGCTTCGTGGAGGATTTGGCGGAATAGGATAGGTTTTCCAGGCCAAGAAACTGGTACAGCTCCTGTTTGCTGTGGACGCCCAATTTTTTATAAATGTTGTGAGTATGGGTCTTCACCGTAGCGAGGCTTACCACCAGATCGTCGCTAATTTGCGCTAACGTTTTTCTCTGGGCGAGGAGAAGGAGTACGTCTCCCTCGCGCTTAGTCAGAGAGCACTGCATGGCAACCGATGTGCAGGTTTCGGCGAGTATGGTGTAATAACGTGCCGGATCGACGTACTGCGCCTTTGCTGGATCGGTGCTCCTCTCGAGACTTCCATCTCTGAGAGGAGAAAGATAGACGAACGCAATGGCTCCTAATCCTGCGAGTAGGACGAGGGGCAACGCATGCACGCCAGGCCCTATCATGCCCGAGAAAGCTTCTCCTAGAAAAGCGGCGAGTTGCTCTGCAAGATAGGCAAGCGAGAAAACAAAGACTGGGTTGTTTCCTCTTCTTTGGCAGAGATTGCACAGTATGGTGAAGAAGAATGTCGAAAAAGTCATATAGGAGGCATCGAGAAGAATCGAAGCAATTTCGTAGGAACACCCAGCTCCTATAGCGAAAACTATGATTGCCAATTCCAGAATGGCGAGCGATACGTCATAGAGCTGCTTGATGCGAACGATTCTTCCGTTTACTGCGAGAGCGATTGAGGTAACCGCAATGGCGATAAAGAGCCCGAAGTAGGAAACACTAGCTACAGGCGTGGGGGCAAAGCCTTGTAGCATTTGGATGGTGAAGATGATAAGCGAATAAATGAGCAGCAAGCGCGCAATGGGAAAGAAGCTGTGCGGTTCGATTTTGCCGGCCTCTTCTGAGGGCAGTTTTTCCGTAGGGTTTTCGTGCCAGAGCGCAGTAGAGGTATTTCTCGTGAGGCAAAGGGCGATCGCAAGGGGCGCAATGCAAGATACGGCAAGCGGCGGGAGCAAAGTGGAGAGAGCCCGCAGCGTGCCTACAAAAAACTGCCAAGCAATGAGCGTTAAAAGACAGTCGACGAGGGGGAGTCCCGCAAGCGCCTTGAGGCACGAGATGAGCAGAGAGGCTTGACAGAGCGCCGTCACGCAAAGGCAAGCGAAGGGTAGAATCCCCCAGGAAGTTTCTGGCTGTAACGAGAATATCCAGGCGCCAAAAAAACCGAGAAAGCACAGTGAGCAGGAGGCAACAACGAACGCCTTACTGCTGAGGAAAGTGCTGGTTTGGCGGTGAAACAGGGCCAAGACGCCGAACGCGAGCGACGTTACAAGGAGATGGGGATATTGGGAAAAGGATACGAGTGAAGCGAATCCTGCCGGAATTGCAGCAGAAGGGTCGAGCATCCAAGCGCAAGCGAAAGCCAGAGCGAGTGCATAAGGCACGTTGCGTATCCGATTTACCGTCACTGCCTTGGCCACGTTCGACCTCCCGAATGGTTTCGCATGATAGAACTGCCTCTCGGTCTATTCTATACCGATTAAGCCTGGAAAACCTGAGGTAATCGCACTTTGAGGAAGTGGAGTGCGGAGACGAGGAATAGCTTGAAGTGCGCAATGCGCTTCATCAACCGTTTTTTCAACCCTTCCTTGCTTGCAATCAACCTCAATCTGCATCCTCACAATCCAATACCTGCGTTTTTATACGTAAGTGCGATTTCGAATAGGCGCCGTCAACGTTTTGTCGATAGACGAGTTGGGCGATGGCCCATGAGTCCGAAATCGCGCATGCAATAACTCAGTTAGGAAAGGGGAGAGTCAAAAATGGACAAGGGAATATCGCGCAGAGATTTTATTGTTGGAGGTGGAGTGTTTGGTGCGAGCATGGCAGCGGTCGGCCTCGCGGGATGCGCTCCTTCAAATGGTGGCCTGCCGTCGACCGGTACCGACGCATCGGGCACCAGTACGCATAAGGGCGCAGATCGCCCTCTTTCTTCGCGGCTTGTCGAAGTGGATGAAGGGGATGTGGCCCGCACGGAGGAGTGCGATGTCGTAGTGTGCGGCTCAGGATCCGCTGGAACCTATGCCGCCATTAGAGCAGCTGAGCTTGGTGCTCATGTAATCTGGCTTGAGAAGACAAGTCTCAAGGGAGGAACTTCGACGGTGACGGAGGGCACGCTTGCCTACAACACCCAAGAGCAGCTTGACGCACAGGGGCCCGCAGACCTGCAGGCCGAGTTCGAAGCTTACATGCAGTGGCACAATTGGGGTGCTTATGCACCGGGGATTTGGTGCTATCTGGATAATTCCGGAGAAGCTCTCGATTGGGCCATAAGCCATGGGGCTTCGATGTCGACTGGAGGTCAGGGTTCCCTCCTGAGCTGCTTTGATGAGGAAGGAAACTGGACAAACAACGGCGAAGGTATGCTCAAGCCGCTTTGGGCCTATGGGGAGACACTCGATAATTTGGATTTTCGCCTAGAGACTCCTGCCGTGAATATCATTCTCGATGACGAGGGAGTTGGGGGCGTTTACGCAAAAAGCGGGGACGATCTCGTACGGATTAATGCCAAAGCGACGGTGCTCGCAACGGGCGGATTCGGAAAAAACCCGGAAATGTGCGCCGAGCGGCTTCGCGTTCCTAGTGAACGAGTTGTGTTTCTGGGGTTTGATGGCCAAGATGGTGACGGTATCAATATGGCGCTGACGGCAGGCGCGCTTCCCCAGGCGCCGTCTGCGATAATGTACGGACTTTCGAAGGCATGCGGAGAAAGTTGGAGCAGCATGCTATCGATTTTTACTCAGTGGCCGCCCTCTTATCGGTATCCGCTAGAAATAGGCAAAACGCTCCCCATGGTCAATCAGAGCGGCAAGCGCTTCTACAACGAGACGCTTGCGGAAGACGCCGATACCGCCCGCCTCAACACGGCAATTGCTTCCCAGTCGAAGGTTTTTACGTTGTTCGACGAGGCGCACGTTGAAGCCTACGAGGGCGAGGATAAGCTCAATGAGTTCGTTGCCTTCATGGGTGTTGGGAGCGGAGAGTTCCGATCCTTGGTTGAAAGTAGCGACTTTGTTTGGAAAGCCGATAGCTTCGAGGAGCTTGCCGAGCTTATGGGGGTTGACTCGGAGGCATTGGCTGCAACGATGAAAGACTACAATAATAGAGCGAAGGGGGACGGCTCTCATGACCCCTTTGGAGCTGACCCTGCGCTCATGACGCCCCTAGAAAAGAAGCCATTCTATGCGGTTCAGGTCGAGGCTTGCGCCTATAGCACCTGTGGCGGCGTGCGAGGAGATTCTGAGGCGCGGGCGATCGGACACGACGATCTCCCCATCAAGGGCTTGTTTGTGTGCGGCATCGATAACGGTTCCATGCAGTTTAACGACTATCCCTATGGGCTGCATGGAGGATCGGGGCAGGGTGCTGCTTGCACGACGGGATATGTTGCTGCGAACACAGCTTGCAAGGATCTGGGTCTTGCCTAGCGATCATTTAACAGACGACCCTCGATCCCCTTCTGTAGCAACAAGGGGATCGAGGGTCGTTTTGGGGCGCACGAAACAGCAGGTGCTCTGATATCTCTGTCGTTAGCGAAGCATTCTACGCGAGGCGAAACGCTGAACACATTAGTTATTGACCGCCAGCGTGTCAGGGCGAACAATAGGGTGGCATTATTCTGCGACGCCCTCGGGAGACGAGTACGGACCCTGCTTGTCACGACTCTGCGCAGGCCTGCGTAGACCTGGACGCCACTCAGGAGGAGGGCGAGGTCATCTTCAAGAACTACCGCGTGGGCTTCGTGGAGGACCTGGTGGAGGGCTGACGCGGCGCGGGCGACGGGCCTGGCGGGATGGCGGAATGGCGGTGGATAGCGGCGAAATCATACCGAGATCACCTCAGGTCAGGTCGCGCGTATGATGGTGCGAGGCGGCGGCGGTGCTACACTGGCGCGGAAGACACGCCCCGATTCCCGACCCTCGACCTGGAGGAGAACTCATGGCCCACGCCTCTACCCCCGCACTCTCTTTCGCATCTCGCTTCGGAGCCGCCGCCCCCGCCGTCCGCCGCATCGGGCGTATCGCCCTGGCCGCCACGCTTGCCCTCGGTACACTGGGGCTGGCGGGGTGCGGTACATCCCATCCCGTCACGAAGGCCGGCGAGGCCTGCGCCTCCTGCCACAGCGACGGCCGCGCGGCGGCCGCTTCCCCCAACCTTTCGGCAGCCGCCGTGACCGGGCTCACCTTCGCCATCGACAGCAGCGCCGACGAGGTAATCCTGTGCAGTGCCGTTGTCGCCGACGACGAGGGCGGCACCGTGGTGCCCGCCCGCATGCGCACCATTCCCGCCAGCGAGTTCGGCGCCGTCACTGTGAGCGAGCCGGGCCTCTACGCCCTGTGTGCCGGCGACATCTCCTCCCCATCGGCCACCGTCCTCGTCAACGCCACCGAGGACGGCCCCGCCGACGTGACGGTGCGGGTGTAGGAGGGCGCAAGCTTCACTCCAGAATCTCGGGCCGCAGCAGAAAGGGGATCACGCCCACGGCGTAGCTCCGCAGTACCAGCTCGTTGTAGATGACATTCTCCATCAGGTGCGTCTCCTCGATCTGCCTGAAATTGAGGAGCGCATTCCGTATTCCCGCATCAGTGGCGTAGTATTTCATGGGGTAGTCGAAGTAGCGCTTCCCCTTCACGTCGAAGCGTTCCACCTCTGAGAAGATGAAAGCATCGGTGAGTGCGTCGAGATAGCGCTTGACCGTCTTGTCCGTCGCACCTGCATGGGCCACCGTGTTGAGCGTATTGGCCAACTTGGACGGGTTGGTGAGCGAGCCTACGGCCGAGGCAAGCTCCTTCACCAGCTGATCGAGGGCGAACGGGTTCTCGATGGCGAAGCGCTCCACGATATCGGCCCCGTACACCGTATCGAAAAGCCCCTTGAGGTAGGCCTCGCGATGACTGCCATAGACGACCGTCCTTTTCTTCAGACTCCGAACTTCACCCACAAAGTGGGAAAGTTTGGAGTCGCTCTTCTTTGCCGCAGCCACGACGATACTCGCTTCGCAGACGCCCCGTTGTCCCGCACTTACCTGAGCCAGGGGCAAGGAGCCCCTGCCGCCAATGCAGCTCGTCAGTCACAGAGCGCCCCTGGACCGGGCGCGAATCCCTCCCCGTCCACCCGGGCCATTCTCTAGAGTCTGAGCGGACGGTGCTGCACCGATGCACCGTCCGCCCGCTCGCTTTTCCGCCCTCCCCGTCCAAACCGAACGTTGAGGAAAATAGTTGTTGATTGGCGAAGCGTCAGGGCGTATAGTGACCTGCGTCAATAATTCTGTGATGTCTTCGGGATGCGCGGTGCGCCGGGCAAACCGGAGGCGGAGAAAACTCTGGAGAACTCTTAAGTGAGTGCCGAAGGTGCAAGGCCCTGCCGGCGCGAGTGGCCCCAAAGGGGAGCGGCTCCGCAAGGCGGCAGATTCCGCAAGGGTAAATCCCAAGCGAAACAGGCCGAATCTCTCAGGCAAACGGACAGAGCGATGACGCGACCTTTTCGGCCGGCCACGCATAAGTTCCCCCGAGTTTTCTCGCGAGAAGAAGGGAACGCCGTGGAAGAGGCACTGCTTGGTATCGTTACCACCATCAACAACTATCTTTCCAACTACATCCTCATCATCCTGCTGCTCGGCATGGGCATTTGGTTCACCGTGCGCACCAAGGCCATCCAGTTCCGCTGCTTCGGCGAGGGCTGGCGCCGCGTGTTCGGCGACTTCAGCCTGCGCGGCGGCAACCAGGGTGGCGGCATGACCTCGTTCCAGGCGCTGTCCACCGCCATCGCGGCCCAGGTGGGCACGGGCAACATCGTGGGCGCGTGCGGCGCCATCATCGTGGGCGGCCCGGGCGCCATCTTCTGGATGTGGATCATCGCCCTGCTGGGCATGGCCACCAACTACGCCGAGGCCGTCATGGCGCAGAAGACCCGCGTCGTGGACGAGGACGGCACCGTGCACGGCGGCCCGGTGTACTACATCACCACGGCCTTCAAGGGCGGTCTGGGCAAGTTCCTCGCCGGGTTCTTCGCCGTGGCCATCATTCTGGCGCTCGGCTTCATGGGCTGCATGGTGCAGTCGAACTCCATCGCCGAGACCATGAACACCGCCTTCGGCATTCCCACCTGGGTCATCGGCCTGGCCGTGGTCATTCTGGCCGGCATCGTGTTCATCGGCGGCGTGTCCCGTTTGGCCGCCGTCACCGAGAAGATCGTGCCCATCATGGCCATCCTCTACGTGCTCGGCTCGCTTATCGTGCTCATCATGAATGCGGCGAACATCCCGGCCACCTTCGCACTCATTTTCGAGTGCGCCTTCAACCCCGCTGCCACCGTGGGCGGCGCCACCTTCGGCATCATCGCCGCCATCAGCCAGGGCGCCAAGCGCGGCCTGTTCTCCAACGAGGCCGGCATGGGCTCCACCCCGCACGCCCACGCGCTGGCCGAGGTGCGCGACCCCCACGAGCAGGGCGTTGTGGCCATGATCGGCGTGTTCGTGGATACCATCGTGGTGGTCACCATGACCGCGCTCGTGGTGCTGTCCACCCTGTACGTGGGCGACGGAATGCTCGCCACCGGCGACTACGCGAGCCTCACCGCCGAGACTATCACCAAGACCAACATCGCCCAGCTGGCCTTCGGGCAGTTCTTCGGCGAGGGCGCAGGCGCCTGGTTCGTGGCCATCTGCCTTTTGTTCTTCGCCTTCTCCACCATTCTGTCGTGGAACCTGTTCGCGAAGCTGAACGTGGAGTGGCTCTTCGGAAAGCGCGCCGTGCTGCCCTTCACCGTGATCGCGCTCGTGTTCATCTTCCTGGGCTCGCTTCTGTCCAACGACCTGGTATGGGAGATGGCCGATATGTTCAACCAGCTCATGGTCATTCCCAACGCCATCGCGCTGTTCGCCCTATCGGGCGCGGTGCTGGCCATCGCCAACGCCAAGCACGACAAACGCGCCCTGGACGTGGCCGAGGAGAAGCTGGCCGACAGGGAGCGCGCGGCCATGAACGCCATGGTGGAGAAGGGCGAGCGGAAGTAGGCCGTTCGGCAACGACCTGCGGCATCTGGAGGGGAGGGCGGCGCGCCCTCCCCTTTTTTCGTGGGCGGGATAGGTGGAAGCCGCAGCGCGCCAAGCGGTGGGACAGCAGGGCGCAGCGCGGCGCGATGGCGCGGGTGACGGGCACGGCAGCGCACCAGGCGGCGGTGCGGGAGCGCGGCGGTCCGCTACTCGTCGCAGCCCAAAAGCTCGGCGAGGCGGTCGCGGGTGAGGCCTTCCAGGACATCGGCGCCGGTGGCGGCCACCACGGAGTCGGCTAGGTCGCGCTTAGCCTCTTGCAGCGCCACGATGCGCTCCTCGATGGTACCCTTGGCCACCACCTTGTACACATCCACCTCGCGCTCCTGACCGATGCGGTGGGCCCGGTCGGTGGCCTGGTCGGTAGCTGCGGCGTTCCACCACGGGTCGGCGTGCACCACAACGGAAGCGCCCGTAAGGTTAAGCCCCGTGCCGCCAGCCTTCAGCGACACGAGGAACACCGGCGTGTCGTCCTCGTTGAAGCGCTTCACCCGTTCCACGCGCTCGCGCTTAGGCGTGGCGCCGGTGATGGTGAAATGCGCCAGCCCCCGCCGGTCAAGCTCGTCGGCCAGCACCGAAAGATAGCTCGTGAACTGAGAGAACACGAGCACCTTGCGATCGGCCTCCTGAGCCTCGGCCACCAGCTCCATGATGGCGCCGAGCTTCTCGGCGCCGCCCCGGTAGTTCTCGAACACGAGGGCCGGGTCCAGCGCGATCTGGCGCAGGCGCGTGAGTTCGGCGAGCACCTCCACCGAGCTCTTCTCGGCCTCGGCCAGGCGCCCGCGCCGGTTCGCCCGCGAGGCGTTCTGGCGCTTCTGGGCGTTCAAGTCCTCGCGCAGCTGCTGCTCGGCCCCATCGTAGAGGCGCCGTTGCTCGTCGCTTAGGGGCACGTAGCGCACCATCTCGGTCTTCGCCGGCAGGTCGGTGAGCACGTCGGCCTTCCGCCGGCGTAGCAGAAACGGCTCCACGAGCGCCCGAAGGCGGGCGGCCGCCTCCTCATCTTCCCCTAAGATGCCCAGCTCGTAGCGCTCGCGGAAGCGCTCGTAGCTGCCGAGGAGCCCCGGCATGAGGAAGTCGAAGATGCTCCACAGCTCCGAGAGGCGGTTCTCGATGGGCGTGCCCGTCAGCGCGAAGCGCAGCGGGGCGCGCAGGCGCTTCACCGCGCGGGTGGTCTTGGTGGCGTGGTTCTTGATGCGCTGGGCCTCGTCGAGCACCACCATGCCCCAGCCGACCGGCTGCAGGAAGGACCCGTCGATGCGCACGCGGTCGTAGGAGGCCACGATGACAGCGGGAACCTCGCCCGCGGGAGCACCGTCACCGGCTGCCCGCGCACCGCGCCCGATCACGCGCCCCTCCCCCTCCGCAGCCGCCCGGGCCACGAGCATCTCGCGCTGGGCACGCGTGCCCTCCAGGGCCGCCACGGGCACGGCAGGCGCGAAGCGGGCGAACTCGTCCAGCCAGTTGAACACGAGAGAGGCCGGGCACGCGATGAGCACGGGCGCTTCCAGCCGCCCCGCGTCCCGCAGGCTCTGCAAAAGCGCGATGGTCTGGAGCGTCTTGCCGAGGCCCATCTCGTCGGCGAGGATGCCGCCGAAGCCGAGGGAGGCAAGCCGCGCGAGCCAGCGGAAGCCCTCCAGCTGGTAGGGACGCAGCGTGGCGGCCAGGCCCGCAGGGGGCTCCACGGGACAGCCCGGCTCCTCCACCCGGCGCAGGTAGTCCTCGAAGGTCGCATCGCGCACCGCGTCGGCATACTCCCGATCGAGGTAGAACGCCTGGTAGGTGGGAATCTGCGCCGAGCCGTTCAGAAGATCGTCGGCCGACACGCCCAGATCGCGCATCATCTCGCCGAGATGCGCCACATCGCCCTCGGCAAGCGCCACGATGCGCCCGTCACTCATGCGGTGGAAGCGCTTGCGGCGGCGCAGCGAGGAGAACATCGCCGCCAGCTCATCGCGGGACACGTCGCTGTCGCGCACGTCCATCTGAATGAGGTTCGCGACCAGTGAAAGACCCAGCTGCACCCGCGGCGGCCGCTCTGCCACGAGCCGATCGAAGGCCGGAGTGGTGAACACCTCGCCCGCGGCGCGGAACTGCGCGAGGCCCCCGTAGAGCAGCTCGCCGGCCAGGTCGGCCTGGCGCAGCGGCAGCGTCATAGAGCCGTCGAAGAACTGGGCGGCCAGCATGATGCCGGCATCCTCCAGCGCCTGATCGCGGAAGGGCTGCTGCGAGGCGGGGCGCAGCTCGGACTCCTCGCCCGAGTCGGCGGGGCTGGCCAGCACCACCTCGCGCTCGCCGTAGAATGCCTTCACCGTCAGGCGTATGAGCGCCGCCTCCTTCTTCCCGGTCTTGTCGAAGTAGAAGGCAAGGGTGCCGGCCACCGGGCGCAGAGCCTCCCACCCCTCAGGCAGGCGCACGTCCACCGCCGCCTCCAGCACCGGCAGCGCCCGACGGCAGAACGCCGCCCCGTCGCCCTTGGCCACGAAAGCCGCGCCGCCGTCGGCAAGGCCCGCTTCCCGCAGAAACGCGAAGGCTGCCGCCGCGGCGCCCTCCACCCGTGCGGCCACGCCGCCAGCGAGCACGTAGGCCCGCTCGAGCCCCCGCACCACCAGCGCGAATTCGGACAGGTGCAGGTCGTAGCCGCCATCGGCGGCATCGAACAGAAGGGCCGTAAGCGGTGCGTCGGCGACTACACGCCACGGTTCAGGCGCAACGTCGGCGCCCGCCTCGGCGTTCCCGGCGCGACGCGCAAACGTGAAGGATCCCTCGCCGAGAGCGTCCAGCAGGGCCACTACCTCCGCCTCGCGCACCCGTGCCTCGCGCTTGCCGGTGCCGGCAGTGCGGAAGGCCGAGCCCCCGAACAGGCGCTCGTCGGGAAAGAGCCCGGCCACCACCCGGGCCACGGCCCGGGACGGCTCGTCGAACGCCTCCAGGCGATGGGCGAAGGCGAGCTTCTTGCCGTAGGCGTGAAACTCACCGCGTTGCACGTGGCGGGCGAAGTCCTCGATGTCGCGCACCTGGTAGGTTCCGCGCGCACCGCCCACCGCCAGGCGCAGCGACCAGAGGCGCCCGTCGTAGACGAGCTGAACATCCAGGCGCACGCTGCCGGGCGTCACGCTCAGGGCCGCCCCTTCCGCATCGCGCGAGACGAGGGCGCCCAACCCCGCCACGCCGCCCTTCCCCTCCGCCAACAGTCGGCCGAGGGCCTCGCTCGTGCGCCGCGCCATCGGAGCCGCAGCGCGCACGGCACCTTCCTCGAAGCTGCGCGGTTGGGTAAAGTAGGAGGTCACCAGGGCCACGCAGTGCTTGCACAAGCCGTCGAAGCGGGCGATGGCCGGGCAGGTGCACTCGTAGTCGACGATGCGCGACTCGTAATCGCCGAACATCACCGAGGCGTCGAAGTAGTCGGCAATGCCCGAGGCCGAGGCCACGCGGGCGGAGATCACCGTCACATCCTCGTCGCGACGCACGGTGCGCCCCACGATGGACTTCGCGCTGGCCGCAATGCCCACGCCCCGCGACACGGCACGCGGATCGGCGTAATCGGCCAGATTGATGCCTCCAACGCCCACGGTGCTCTCCTTCCCACAATGAATTACGAACACTTGAGGTTACCACAACAACGCCACCTGCGAAGAGCGCGGGCGGTCTCCCGCGAGAACGGAAGGGGAATCGACACCGCCGGGTCACATCCCCACGCGTCCGAGAACCTCGCTGCCCCTCCCCTCGCGTCCTGCCGCGTCGTGCGCGAAAATACGGTCGCACGGATGATGGGTACCGCGCCCGTCATGCTAGAATTCTCCCGCAATCCCATCGCACCCCGAGAATCGAGGAGACACCCATGCGCCGCATTCTTCTGGCCCTCTGCACCGGCGAGATCTCCAGCCCCTCCTCGATCACCCTCGTCAACGCCACCGAATCCGGTCCCACCGATGCCGTCGTGAAGCTGTAAGCGACTCCGAACTTCACCCACAAAGCGGGAATGTTCGGAGCCGGACAATCACCAAGCTGACAAACCAGGAACTACGCGGAGGGAAGCGGGGCACAACCCCGCTCCCCTACTCTTCTCCGTAGGCGCCGGTTTGGCGGTTCCAGAGGCGGGCGTAGTCGCCGCCCTTGGCCACGAGCTCGGCATGAGGGCCGTCCTCGGCGATCCTGCCGTGGGAGAGCACCACGATGCGGTCGAGGCTCGCCACCGTTGACAGCCGATGGGCCACCACGATGCAGGTGCGCCCCTCCATCAGGTTGGACAGAGCCTCTTGCACGGCCGCCTCGCTCTCGGAATCGAGCGCGCTTGTGGCCTCGTCCAGCACGAGGATGGGGCAATCGGCCAGCATGGCGCGGGCGATGGCGATGCGCTGGCGCTGACCGCCCGAGAGCTTGATGCCGCGCTCGCCGGTAATGGTGTCGAACCCCTGGGGCAGCGCCTCGATGAACTCGAGCGCGTTAGCGGCACGGGCCGCCTCGCGAATCTCGTCCATGGTGGCATCGGGCCGCCCGTAGGCGATGTTCTCGGCAATGGAGCGGTGGAACAGCAGCGCCTCCTGGGGCACATAGGCGATCTGCCGGCGCAGGCTCGTCTGGGTCACATCGGCCACGTTCTGGCCGTCCACCAGAATCTCGCCCTCCTGGATGTCGGCCAGCCGCAGCAAGAGCTTCGTGAGCGTGGTTTTCCCCGCGCCGCTCATACCCACCAGTCCCACGCGCTGACCGGCGGGAATACGCAGGTTGAAGTCCTTGAACACCTGGGTTTTCACATCGCCGTCGGTGTACCAGAAGTTGATGTCCTTAAAGTCGATGTCGCCAAGCTCCACGGAAAGCGGACGCGCGCCGGGCTTGTCAGCCACCAGCCGCGGCTCGTCGAGCACGGCCGTCATGCCGGAGGCGTCGCCGAAGGCCTGGTTGATGCGCTGCAGGCCCGTGTTGATGAAGTTGAACTGGTTGGTGACGGTGTTCGTGTAGGTGAACATGAGGATGACCGTGCCCGGCGTGATGCCGAACCACGCGTTGCCGCCCGAGATGAACACGGTGACCACGCTCATGATGATAACGGTGATGGCCGCCGTGGTGACGCCGCGAGCGAGCGAGGCCCGCATGCGCTTGGAGTCGCGGGCCACCACCTCGCGGTTCGCCGTGTCGAACAGCCCCCGCTCGTAGTCCTCGCGCCCGTAGGTCTTCACGGCCAGGATGTTCGTGACCGCATCCGACAGCTCGCCCGACAGCTGGTTCTGGGCGCTGGCGGCCTTTTCGTTCAGGTGCAGGATGCGCTTGTACATGAGGTAGCTCACCGTCGCGTACACCGCGAGCATGGCCATGAGCACGCCCGCGTACACCGGCACCGCCGGCAGCAGAATGATGCAGGTGAACGTGATGGAGCAGAGGATGGGCAGAAACGGGAAGTTCATCGTATTCAACAGCTGGGTGTAGCCGGCCATGAACTTCGAGGTCTGGCTTACGAGCGTGCCCCCGAAGCGATTGGAATGGAACGACAGCGACTGGTTGCACAAGCAGTCAAAGGCCGTGGTGGCCAAGTCGTAGTTCACGGCGATCTGCAGCTTCCACAACGTGTAGTCCTGTAGCTTGCTGCAAGCCTGGCCGGCGAAGTTGATGGCGATGAGCGCCGCGATATAGGGCCCGAACACGGCGAGCACCTCGTCGGCGGCCACCGGCGCCGCGCTGATGCGGTCTACGATGAGGCTCATCACATAGGGGTTGCCGTAGGTGAGAAACCCGCAGAACCCGATCGTGGAAGCCACCAGTGCCACGAACAGCCCCAGGTGGTTGCGCGTCGCCAGCCAGTAGTAGTGCAAACTGCGCATCGTCAACGATTGCCTTTTCGCCATAGCTACCTCAAAAGTTCCGTGAGCTCGCCGTTGGCGAGGATGGTGACGTGGCGGGTGGCGCGGCTGATGGTGGTGTACAGGCGCCGGCGGGCCAAGTCGCTGGCGGGAAACACCTGCGGCGAGGCGTCGGGGACGATGACGCGGTCGAATTCCAGCCCCTTCGCCAACTTGAGCGGCAGCACCACCACGCCGCCATCGGGCAGGCTGTCGCGCTCGCCGAGCACCACAGCGGCCTCTCCCAGCACCTTTGCCACCCGCCGCGCCTCGCTCTTGTAGGGCACGATGACGGCCGTCAGCGTATCGGCGCTGGCCGCCTCATCGGCCACACGCCGCAGCTCGGCGGCCCAGGCCTCTCCGTCCGCGGCCACGACGATCTCCGGCGGGGCGGCCTCCCGCTGCACCGAGGACACCTCCACCGCCTCGCCCGGCGGCAGCAGCGATGCGAACAGATCGGTGATGGCCGGGGTGGAGCGATAGCTCGTCATGAGACGGCACTCGTCCACCGATCCGCGCTCGGCTTCGAACACGGCGCGGATCTCGCCCCAGCCGGCCGTGCCCTCGGCGATGGCCTGGTTCGGGTCGCCCAAAAGCAGGAAGTTCGCCCGGCGGAAATAGCGGGCCATCACGGCCAGCTGACCTTCGGAATAGTCCTGCACCTCGTCGATCATCACGTACTTCGCATCGGGGTCGCCCATACCCGTGAGCGCCATCTTCAGATACACCCATTCCACCGAGGCAAGCCCGTCGCAGCCCAGAAGGCGGCGGGCGATCTCGTCGATGTCGAGCCAGTCCATGGCGCGCACCTGCTGAATGCCGGACGCATATTTCTCGCGTACGTAGGTGAGGGCGAGCGCACGAGCCTCCTCCTCGCTTTGCGGGTCGAAGGTCTCGCCGAACAGCCGCAGCTGCTCCTCGATGGGAAGCTCGGAAATCTCGTCGTGGGTGTCCTCGGCCGCCGCGATGCTCGCGAGCCGGCTCTGCAGACGCGCCTCCAGCTCCTCGTTCATGAGCGTCACGCGGTGCGGGCCTGCGGGCAAATGATCGAACTTCGCCGCCACCTTCGCCACGGCATCGCCGCCGACAAGGCGCGTGCCGGCCGCCGTGATATCGCGGAAATCAGAACGCTCGAAGGCGAAGCGCGCCAGGGCCGCGTCGATGGCGCGCAGGCGCTCGTAGGAGACGTTGCCCTCCCCCGCCCCGCGCCCCGCGGGTAGAAGCGGCGCCAAGAACTCGGCCCAGGTGAGGATCTCGGGGTTGCGCTCGCCC
Source organism: Adlercreutzia muris (assembly GCF_041223505.1). NCBI lineage: Bacteria > Bacillati > Actinomycetota > Coriobacteriia > Eggerthellales > Eggerthellaceae > Adlercreutzia > Adlercreutzia muris. The sequence goes on along the minus strand of NZ_JBCLQK010000003.1, from coordinate 65,810 downwards.
AGATCGGGCAGCACGCGGTCGATGTAGCGGCCGAACACCGGATTCGGCGAGATGAGGAACACCTGGGCAGGATCGAGCGTGCCGCGATGCTGGTAGAACAGATACGCGATGCGCTGCATGAGTACCGAGGTCTTCCCCGAGCCGGCCACGCCCGCCACCTGGAGCACCGGCACGTCGGCATGGCGCACGACGGTGTTCTGCTCCTTCTGGATGGTGGCCGTGATGGCCTGCATGCGGGCGGAGCGGCCCCGGGAAAGCGAGGCTAAAAGCAGCTTGTCCTCGATGGCCACGTCGGAATCGAAGTAGCCGAGCAGCTGGTCGCGATCGATCTCGAACTGGCGGCGCAGCAGCAGGTCGGCGTGGATGACGCGCCCGTCGGCCACGTATGACGTCGGCCCCATGGCCTGATTGTAGTACACCTCGGCTACGGGGCTGCGCCAGTCCACCACCAGGCGACGGTAGTTCTCGTCCGAGACACCCGCCGAGCCGATATAGAGCTCCTTGGCTGGCGCGCCCTCCTTGAACCGCAGGGCGATCTTCGCGAAGTAGGGTTCGCGCAGAAGCACCTCCACGGCGCGCAGGCGCTCGGCCTGCACGGAGTTGGCCATGTCGTGGGCCTCGATGATGTTGTTCATGGCCACGATGTCGGCATGGGTCTCCAGAATGTCGTCCCAGGTGGCGAAGTTCACGGCCAACTCCTCGGCCATGGACTTCTTGTCCTCGGCCGCCTGGGCTGCCACGGCCTCCATAGCCGCCACGGCATCGCGACCGATCTTCTCCAGCTTTCCGTAGGTCTCCGTTAAGTGCGCCTGCTCGGTGGTAAATTCGGGATCGGACGCGGCGCTAGACAAGGATGCCCTCGCAGTGGTCGATCATGTGCTGCACGGCCTGAGCGGCGTTGCCCTCGAGCTTCTTCTTGGCCGGCACGAGCTTGCCGTCCTGGAAGCGGTCGTAGCTCACGCGAATCCAGTCGTAGCGCTGCACCGCCGTGGGCTCCTCGCGGGAGAGGCACGCCTCCACCGCCGTGTAGGGCTTCAGCTTCTGGGTCACCTTCGGGTTGTACATGACCACCGGGCGCCCCGCCTCGTTCAGGTAGGCGACGATGCACTTCGTCTCGCCGATCTGGTTGGCGGCCAGACACACCGCCTCGTCGCTGGCCAGCAGCGTCTCCACCAGGTCGGTACCGATGGAGGCGTCCTCGGCCGTGGCCGGCTCGCAGGGCTTCGACAGAATGTCCTCGTCGGTGATGATCTCTTTAATCACAGGGGCTCCTTTGCGTCGGCGGCGGCTCGGACCGCCGCGTCTTCCGGAAAAATGCGACTATCGAGTATACACCACTGCCGCCCCGCGCACCCCCGCGCGACTGTGGCGTTTTCGCGGTATCGCCCTGCAGACTGCCGGGTATCGCGGCAAGGTTCCTCCCCACGGGACGAGCCGTGCCCTATAATGAAGATGCAAGCCCCTGTCCGGGGCTTTTTTCCGTGCTCTTCTACCCTTCCATGGCCAGGGAATATACCACCCCGGCACCGTAGAGCTTCCCGAAGAAGTACTTGTTGCTCGCCGACTCGTCGGACACGTACACCCGGCCATCGTAAGACTCGATGCCCTCGGCCATGGGCGGCGCCTCCACATCGGCCCCGAGGCTGCGGCTATCCAGGCAGTAGAGGGGCACCTCGGCGCCATCGGCCGTAAACGTGCCCGAGGGAGCCAGATGCGCGATATCGTAGGCCAGAAAGTGCGAGGGGGCGACGCCGTAGGACTGGGACAGCACGAGGCGGTTCTCCCCCGCCGTGCAGACCCCCTGGATCATGCCGGGAATGGAATAGACCCGTTCGGGCAGGGCGGCCACACCGAAGGGGGCGTTGGGATCCAGCGGATAGGCGTACATGACCGCCGGGTTCTCTGTGCCGTCGGGAGTGGCGATGTGATGGCTCTCCGGTGTCTCGTAGTCGCCAGGAAAGTAGAACTCGCCCGTGAGCAGCGTGTCGCCCTCGATGTTCATGAAGGCCGGGGAGAAATCGAGCTCGACCCGGGCCAGGGCCCGCACCGTGGCGCCGTCGGCGGCTGTGGCCACCTCCTCGGCGTCGAGCACGAGATAGCCCTCCTCACAGGCCAGATAGGCGTACTGGTCGGCGCTCGTGATGGCCGAGCCGTGGCCCTGGTAGAGCTCGCCGTCCGGCGTCTGCACGAGCAGCCGCGCGATGGCGCCATCCACCGCCCGGCGGTAGAGCGGCGAGGGGCCGCAATCTACCATATAGCCGCTGAACAGCCACGCATCGCTCCCCTGGAGGTGATCGAGGTCCTGGCAGACGAAGCCGCTGTCCACCCCGGGTATGGCAAATTCCCGCTCAGCTTGGTTGTAGAAGGACCCGAAGGCCACGCGCACGTACAGGTTGAGCCCGATGACCGCCGCCAGAACCAGGGCGGCCACCGAAGCCAAGACGATGCCGATGATCTTGAGCATCCGGTTCCTTCCGATGCCCGACGCGGGGCGCACTGCGCTCTCAGCCACAGGAAGCTCCTTTCCCAGGGCCGCCGCGCAACCCCGTGCCTCTCGCTATGGGCTCAGCATAGGGCACCACCGCCTCGGGAAGGACGGTGCGGGTCAATCTGTCACGCCACTGTGACGGGACGATCCTGGAAGGCCACCGCCACGCGCACCTGCGGCGCCAGAGCCGGAGCCGCTTCGGCAAGAGCCCGCTCCAGCGTCTCACGGGGCAGGCGGTAGGTGTTGTTCTCCTGGGACACGTGCATGGCCACGACGGCCTCGAGCCCCTCGTGGACTAGATCCACCAGGGCCCGAGCGGCCTGCTCATTGGAAAGATGGCCCCGATCCGAGGCGATCCGCTGCTTGACCGGATAGGGATAGGGCCCCTCCCGCAGCATCCGATCGTCGTGGTTGCTCTCCAGCGCCAGCAGGCGCACCCCCGCCAGGGCCCGGGAGGCCTCGTCGGTCATAAAACCCGTATCGGTCACGAAGCCGAGGGCATCGGCCGCGACCTCGGGCGCTCCGCCTTCCTCGACCCGGGGCACCGGCTCGTCGAAGCGGAAGCCGAAGGAGGCAGCCGCGTCATGGGAGGTGGCGAAGGGACGCACGGCAAGACCCGCGAGAGGCAACCGGTCGCCAGCGGCAAAGACCCGGCAGGAAACGCCCACGCTGGCCACGGCATCGCGCAGGGGCGCCGAAGCCGCCAGCACCGCCTCGCTCGCGTACACCGCCGGACGCACGCCGGCCTTCGCCAGGCCCCGCAGCACCACGCCGAGGCCCTTCACGTGGTCGCCGTGGTCGTGGGTGATAACGACGGCGGCCAGGCCCGACAGGTCGAAGCCGCAGGTGGCGGCCCGATCGAGGAACTCCCGCTTGCAGATGCCGCAATCCACGAGCACGCCCTGCCCGGTGCGCCCGTTCTCCACAATGGCCGCATTGCCGCGGCTCCCGCTGGCCAGCACGTGCAACTTCAACATTCCGGCATCGCTCCTCTCTCTGGAAAGGCCATCCTAGCGCGTCGGGGCCTCGAGGCACGCCCCCTCCAAGGTATCCCCACAGCCGCTCGCCCCCCCGACACCGCCGCAAAGCCGTGGGCGCCTTCAATGCCGCCGCAGCGCGAGAGGCGCCGCACACAAAAGGAATATTTTTGTTCAAGTGCACTATTTGTCGATGATGACCTGTGGTTTCTCTCTCGCTTGATGCCTGACATTCTGTCAAATATCTGCATATGGCCCCTTTATCGGCCAACGGCATTGACAATGACCCTTCCCGTAAAGTTTAATGCACTTGCACAAAACGGTGCACATTCTACCTTGAAGGGGGTACCAATGACCGATCCGAACGTGGTAGTGGCCCGCAACACCGAGAAGGCGCCCGTAAGCGACCTCTATTCTCAGACCGTGGCGTTCTCCCACTACAACAACCTCTCGGCCCAGCTGCCCATCGACCCGGCGACGGGTGCCATCGTGGCCGGCGGCGCTGCCGAGCAGGCCGAGCAGTGCCTCAAGAACATCCAGGCCATCGTGGAGAGCATCGGCCACGACATGAACGACATCATCCGCTTGTCCGTCTACCTGGCCGACATCATGGATCTGAATGCCGTGGAGAAGGTGCAGGCTTCCTTCTTCCCCACCTACCAGCCCGCCCGCACCGTGGTGGCCGTGGACGGCCTGCCCCAGGATGCCCTCGTGTTCATCGAGGCCCTTGTGGATAACGGCGAGGGCACTCAGTCCGTGCCCCAGGCCGGCGACTTGGTGAAGCTCACCAACAACACCCACGGCGCTCCCTACGACGCCCTCTCCACCCAGACCGTGGCGTTCTCCCACTACAACAACATCACCATGCAGCTGCCGCTGTGCCCGAAGTCGGGCCGTCCGATCCTGGGCGATGCGGCCGCCCAGACCGCCCAGTGCCTGAAGAACGTGAAGGCCATCCTGGAGTCGGTGGACGTGCCCCTGGACGACGTCGTGAAGGTGACCATCTTCGTGAAGGACCTGGCCGATATGGAGGCCGTGGACGAGGTGTACAAGACCTTCTTCCCCGATTCCGGCATCGCCCGCGCCGTGAACTACCTGCCGGCCCGCACCGTGGTGCCCGTCAACGACCTGCCCTTCCACTGCGACGTGGCCGTGGAGGCCGTGGTGTCCCATGGCGACGGCACCCCGCCCCAGGCCATCGAGGACCGTCACGGTCTCATCATCGAGGCGAACAACACCGACGCCGCCCCGAAGTGCCCCTTCTCCACCCAGACCGTGGCCTTCTCCCACTACAACAACATCTCCGCCCAGCTGCCCTTCGGCGCTGACGGCAAGCTGATCGCCGGCGGCGCGGCCGAGCAGACCGCCCAGTGCCTCGCCCACGTGAAGACCATCATCGAGTCGGTGGACCACGTGGTTGAAGACATCGTGAAGGTGAACGTGTTTTTGGCCGACATGGCCGATCTGGACGCCATGAACGAGGCCTATGCCGCCTTCTTCGGCGACCACAAGCCGGCCCGCAAGGTCGTCGGCTGCGGCGAGTTGCCCTTCGGCGCCCGCGTCATGATCGACGCCATCGCCGGCAACTGGGAGGGCACCCCGCCGGTGGCCTAGGATCTCGCGGCTGCGCACGTCTCGCACTCATACATGCACAAGGAAGGGGAACCGAAGCGTTTCGGCTCCCCTTCCCGTTTTCTACAGCTTGACACGCCCCGACCGCAAGGACCGAAACGGACGCCACCCACCGTCCCGCCGCCCATAAGAAAGTGGACTCCAACGACGGAGGGGCGCGCCGCCTTCCCCCTACTTCTCGGGAATGTGCTCGGCGAGCAGGGCGATGAGGGCGTGGGTGTTCAAAGGCTTGGTAGTCAGCGCCGTCATGCCGGCCTCCCGGGCGCGGCGCTGCCCCTCCTCGAAGGCATCGGCCGTCTCGGCGATGATGGGCAGGCTGGCGGCATCGGGGCGGTCGAGCGCGCGTATCTCGCGCGTGGCTTCGTCGCCATCCATGCGGGGCATGCGCATGTCCATGAGCACCGCATCGTAGTAGAACGGCGCCACCGAGGCCACCTTGCGCACGGCCGCGTCGCCGTCGCGGGCCTCTTCCACCGTGAAGCCGTAGTCCTTCAGAATTTCCATGAGGATCTCGCGGGACAGATCGTCATCGTCCACCACGAGCACCTTGCAGCCCGTAAAATCGCGGCGGCACTCATTAGTCGCAGAGCTCCGCGCCTCCTCGCGGGACACCTCTTCCGGCGACGCCAGGCGCAGCGGCAGCGTGATGGTGAAGGTGGAGCCGCGGCCCACGGTACTTTCCACCTGGATCTCGCCGCCCATTAAGTCCACGAGGCTCTTGGTGATGGTCATGCCAAGGCCGGTACCCTCGGTTCGGTTGGCATAGCCCAACCCGTCGCGCTCAAAGGGCAGGAAGATACGGTCGAGGAACTCCGGCGTCATGCCGCAACCGGTATCGCTCACCGTGATGACGTAGCTGCCGAACCCGCGAGGCGCCTCGCCGCTCTCGCTGAAGGTCACCGTGATCAGGCCGCCAGCCGGCGTGAATTTCACGGCATTGCCGACAGTGTTCACAAGTACCTGGCTGAGTCGCAGCGGATCGGTAACCACCCGGCTGTGGGAAAGCCCCGAAGTACTTACTGTCAGATCGATGCCCGAGGCCTCGGCCTTGTCGCCGAACATCGTGGCCACCTCCTCGGCCGCCTCGGCCAGATCGACCACATCCTCGTTGAATGACAGCTTGCCGCTCTCGATGCGGCTCACGTCCAAGATATCGTTCACGAGGCTCAGCAAGTGATCGCTCGATACCATGATTTTGCGCAGGCAGTCGCGCACGCGGTCGGTATCGTTCAAGTGGTCGAGCGCAATGGAGGCGAATCCCGATATAGAGTTCATCGGCGTGCGGAAATCGTGGGACATATTGGTGAGGAAGGTCGATTTCGCCCGGCTGGCATGCTCGGCCAGATCGAGTGCGTTCTGCAGCGCCAGCTTCTGCAGCAGCTGCTCGCGCATCTCGGCGGTGACGTTGCGCGCCGCCAAGATCACCTTGGAGCTCGGCCGCGGAAGACGGATGATACGCAGCTCCACGTACTGCTCCTCGTCCCCGAACAGGCGCCGGTAGCCCACCGAGAAATCGGCATCGCCTTCCGCGAGGCGCCGCCACAACGCATCGGGCCCCACCTCAGCGCGCACGCGGGCGCGATCCTCTTCCACCACGTAGGTATCGATGTAGCGCTCCATAGCGACCGGATAGTCACCCTCCTGCTCGCTGATGAGGGCAAACTGAGTCGCGTTATCCGCACCGCGACGATATACTTCCAGCTCGTTGGTTTCCAGATCCACCAAATACAGCGCGAAGTTCTCGGCACCCAGGCTGTCGATGACCTCCACGTACTGCTCGCTTCGCTGCTCGGCCTGCTTGGTGCGGGTGAAGTCCTCCACGAAGCCGTAGGCGAAGCGCTCCGAATGGCCCGTGTGATCCAAGCTGATGCGCAGCCAGCGCCCGTCGGGCAGCTGGCCCTCCTGGTAGAGGCTCGTCTGGTCGTCGAGGAAGTTCTCCATCTGGCGGAGCAAATCATCGCCGGCGGTGGCGCCGAAAGTAAGCTCGATGAACTCGGCGAGACTGATGTAGTTGGTACCAACCCCGCTCTGCTCGCGGGCCGAGTCGGTGAGCAGCAGCTGGCGGTAGCGCATATCGTAGAAGAACAGGCCCGCGCCGGCCTTGTCGAGCGAGCGCTGGGCCGGCACGATCCAGCTCGTCACATCCTGCAGGGTGAAGCCGCACAGACCCGGGGCCACGGGGAAGGCTTCGGCGCGGAAGAACTGCTGCAGCATGTCGGAGAGCGTTTCGAACTGGACGACACGATCCTCAAAGGCTGCCTCGTAGAAGTGCTCGAGCCAGGTGGGATCGCCGCCCCAGATGAGGTACATGAGCGCGCCGGTGAGCTCTTCCACGGTGTGGTCGGTCACCGCCGCCATGGCCGGATTGAGGTAGCGGTAGGCCGCATCGTAGGGGCGGCCGTCGTCGTCGACGAGCACCTCGACGATGCCGAAGGGCTGCGGGCTGCGGTCGAATGTCATCGCCCAAACCTGCAACATCTCATCCATGGTACGCTCCCATTGACAGATCATCCGAAAATCCTCCGCTGGTGCACTATTACAGTGTAGCACTTTCTGATCAAAAGGATCATCTGAACGCCTATCATACCCGTATAATGCCTAGATTCAATACCTCTCGTCCTCTTGTGCAATTGCACAAAAAGAGCCCGCCGCATGGTGCGGCGGGCTCTCAGTTTCCACATAGGGAAGCGTTTCCGCAGGTCTTTAGGCCTCCGGGGTAGCCTCCTGCTCGGCGCCCTGCTCGGTCTCGCTGGCGGCCGTGGGGATGTCGCCGCGCTTGAAGTGCATGTTGTCGTCGCCGTAGCTCATGACGAGCTCATCGCCCTCCAGCTTGGCCTGCTCCGTGGAGCCTTCGAAAGTGAAGGACACGGTGGTGGCGTCCTTGGCCTCCCAGGTGCCCTGCATCTCGCTACCCAGCACGTTCAGCACACAGGAGCCGTCCTCGTTGAACTGCATGTAGATGGACATGCCGAGCTTGGCGGCCTCGTCCATGACCTCGGGAGTCACTTCCTGACCGTCCACGTTACCGCTGGTGAGCACCCAGTTGCCCTGGAAATTCGCGGCGTTGTCGGCGGAATTGCCACCGCCGCCGCAGCCCGTGAGAGCCACGGTCAGGGCAATCGCGCAAGCTGCCACAGCCAAGATCTTTGCCTTCAGTTTCATTCCCGCTCCTTCAGTTGATGGATAATCCCGTCGGCTCCTTTTACGGCCAACCCAGCCATGATAATGCTTAGCGGATTGATCGGCAACAAGCAAATGATCTATCGGCTCGTCTAGCGCGGCAGGATAATTTCGATAAGCTCGTTGCGGCTATGGATGTCAAGTTTCCGATAAATGCTCTTGATGTGGGTTTGCGCCGTTCCCGTTGAGATGAACAACCGACTTGCGACTTTCGAGAGGCTATAGCCTTGACCGTAGAGCCACGCAACCTCCGCCTCACGCTTCGAGAGTCCGTACCGACCGACGAGCTCGGGGGCGATGGCATCCGGTCGATCCGCTTTCATATCGGCCACCGTCCCGCTTGTGGCCACCGGCTCGCGATTAAGGGAAAGCGCGCCGAACGTGAGCGTGAGCATTGCGAGCAAGAAGAACAGGCTGAGCAAGATACTGCGCCCGCCCAACGATGAGAAAAACTCCTGGCTTTCCGTGGCAGCCAAGGGAATGATCAGGTAGCTTATGGTCCATGATGCAATTTCGGTAAGCACGCCGCACACGAGAAAGAGTCGGCACGTGCGCACGCGCTCGCTTGCGGCAATGCCGCACAGCAAGATCCACAGCAGGAAATCGAGCCCACTCCGCGCGACAACGACGATATGGCCACCGAGCGCATAGGATTGACTCGCAACGATAACCGCCATGCCCACAAAGAAGAGCAGAACGAAGAAAATCCAGCAGAGCAGCGTAAGGCGCTCTCCCTCAACGTACTCGCCTTTTTGGACGCCCATGCTCTTCAGAACATCGGCGCCCCCAGCTCGTTACGATATCGTGGTTATCGGGGCGGGCACAGCCGGCGTGCCCGCCATTTTGACCGCCCTTGAAGAGGGCGCCACCGTTGCCTGCCTGCAGCGCGAGGACAGCGCCCAGGCTAACGGCAACGGCTCGTCGGGCATCATCCTCGAAGAGTCGAACCCATTGGGCATGAAGCAGTACTTCCAGGCATGGCGCAAGTCGGGCGGCTACCGCATGCAGAGCGATCTTCTTCAGCTGTTCATGGACCATTCCGGCGAAACCGCCATGTGGATCCTCACGCGCTCGGACGAAGAGGGCTTCCCGTCCTACAACGTTTCCGCAACCGCCAATAAGTACGAAGGTGACAAGGGCATATGCACAGCCGTCTTGAAGTCTTACGGCCCGAAGCCCGACAACCATGGCACTCTCATGCGTACCCTTGCCCAGCGAGCTGAGAAGGAAGGCGCCGTTTTCTACTACGGCACTCCGTGCGTGCAGCTTCAGAAAGACGACTCGGGCCGCGTAGTTGCCGCCATCGGCAAGAACTCCGACGGCTACGTCAAGCTCATCGCAAACAAAGCCGTCATCATCGCCGCAGGCGACTACCAGAACAACGAGAACATGGTCAAGGCGCTGTCCCCCGATGTCGCGCGCTTTGGTCGCAAGCAATCCGGCCGCACGGGCGACGGTATCCTCATGGCAGCTTTGGCAGGAGGCCGGATTTGCCCGGTGAACCACGCGAAGACCATGCACGACATGGATGCCCAGCCCATGCTCCTCACTCGCAAGCCCTTCATGGCCCTCGACGAGAGCGGCAAGCGCTTCATGAACGAGGACATCCCCATGGAAAGCTGGGATTTGACCTTGCGCGAACGCTCCCTAGATGTCGAGGATCCGGGCCGCTTCGTTCGCATCTTTGATAACGATTACCAGGCAAAATACGAGTTGCCGCCGTCGATGGGCGTAAAGACCCTGGAGAACTACATTCCCGGGTTCAAGGAAGATCCCGAGAACGTATACCCCGACCTCACCGATACCTATCGCGCTGATACGCTTGATGATCTGGCCGAGCAACTTGACATTCCCGCCGATGCCCTGAAGAAGAGCGTCGAGGATTGGAACAAGATGTGCGAGACCGGCGAGGATCTGGAGTTCGGTTTGAGCTCTGAGCTCATGAAGCCCATCGACACACCGCCGTACTGGGGCACACGTCAATGGATTCGCTGCTCGGCCATCAATTCGGGCATTGGAGTTAACGGGAACTGCCAAGTGGTCGACGAGAACAGTGAGCCCATCCCGGGCCTGTATTCCGTGGGATCGGGCGCGGGCAGTGTGAGTGGCGGCCTCGAGTGGAACCTCGCCCAGGGCGGCCTGTGCTGCGGCATCTACATGACCATGGGCCGCTATGCCGTCATTCACGCCCTCACCGGCAAGATGGAACCGAAAAATCCCATGCAATATGAGGAATGCAAGCATTACTGGGAGAAAAAGGGCAAGTAGCCCTCCCTACACGGCGCCCTCCCCCTACAGGCCAGGCGAATTCGCCTGGCCTTTTCGTTCGACCAGAGGCACTGCGAATCGGGTGCCGCGCCCCTCGGCGGTGCCCCTCCTACCCTTCGCGCACCTTGCCCGTCACCGGACAGGTGATGCACCCGTTCCGGTGCGCGTAGTGCACGACGAACCCGATGCCCGCCAGGGCCAGCGCTATGCCGAGCCCCGTGTAGAAGAACGCGATGAACCAGCCGGGCACCAGGTGGAAAGAGCGCAGGGCCACACCGCCGCCCATCATAACGGCCATGATGACATAGCCCTTCACGTCGAAGAACTTCAGCACATGCATCTTCTCCTCCCCGTAGCTGCGGATGCGGGCGGCATGCTTGCCCACCAGCTTCGAGAACATCATATGGAAGACGAGGAACGTGGCGGGAATGCCGAGAAGCAGCAGCCACAGATTGCCCTGGCCCGCGGCTATGGCCTCGATGCCCATGCGGGCCACCTGGCTTCCAGCGATAAGCCACACCGCGGCCGCGATGAGCAGCAGGTACTTGGAACGGACTTTGAACATAACGAACCTTTCGGGGAAAGCGGCGCCGAGCACCGCGTGGTTTTCTCAGCGCACGATACCACCGCGCGCCCTCGGGAACCAGAAACTGCGCTATGCTGACAGCAAAACTTCAACGGGCGTCCACGGAAGGTCGGTCATGGGAGATTTCGCCAATCGGGTATTTGCGGTGGTGCGGCGCATCCCCGCGGGGAAGGTGGCCACCTACGGCCAGGTGGGACGTATGATCGGGGCGCCGCGGGCGGCCCGCTACGTGGGCTATGCCCTGCACGGCAACCCGGAGCCCGGTTCGGAGCCGGGGTGCATCCCCTGCCATCGTGTGGTGTTCAAGGACGGGCGCATGGCCACGGGCTTCGCCTTCGGCGGCCCCGACGAGCAGCGCAAGATGCTGGCCGCGGAGGGGGTGGCCTTCGACGAGGAGGGACGGGTGCTCATGGACGTCTTCCAATGGGACGGCCATCCCGAAGGCGCGACGGCCGGCGGCGACGGCGCGGCCGACGGGCCGCTTGGGCCGCCGCCCGACTTCGACTGGGAAGCCGAGCTGGCGGAACACCCCCTGCACCGCTGCGAGACCTGCGAGCGCCCCCGCGCCGACTGCCGCAAGAACGGCGCTTGAGCACCCGAGGAGCGCGCTCGAACGCCGTGAAACGACGCATGCCTACGTGAGCAGCAGCGTGGCCGCCACGAAGGCCGCGGTCACGAGCACAAAGCCGGCCGTGAGCGCCCATGCGGCCGGGCGGCCCCAGTTGATCGTCCAGCCGATGCCGAAGCGCTCGGGCAAAAAGAGACTCGCGTCGCCGCGGTTCACGTAGAGGATGCCGAGCTTCCAGAAACGGTCGTCGTCGCGGGCCATGGCATCGCTCGCCTCCATGCGCGCGATGAGACGGCTGCCGTTCTGACCGTACACGACACTCACCGCGAGCGTTGCCACGAGGATGATCGCGACGATGGCGACAAGCGGCACGAGCGTCTGGGCCAAGGTGAGCACGCCGACGAACGCGAGCTGCATGAGCGGGCCGATCAGGCTCGCAAGCAGCCCCATTCCCAAGATGAGGATGCTCTGGGCGTGGGCGAACATGCCGTAGGCCCAGGTGCTGGCCGCCGGACATGTCGGATCGCTCCCCTTCTTCGAGCGCAGGATAGACCACTGCCCCAAGGTGAAGCAGGCGGCCATGAACATGGCGAAGATGACCGGAAACGCCACGACACCCGGGGACTTGTCAGCCCAGCGGGTCACAGCACCGTCGAGGCTCACCTGCATGGGGATGCGCTCGGGCATAGCGCCGTAGCCGGCAAGGCCGATGGCGAGCGTGAGCAGAATGACGGGCACGTACAGCAGGCACCACCACAGCGAGAGGGGCTTGGGAAACGACTCGTCCGCCACGAGCGCGGTCATCTGCTCCCCGGCCGCCTTCCAACCGCGCTCGCGCTTGTAGGTGCGCACCTTCGCACGGGAACGCAGCATGAGGGCGTAGCCTGCCACCATGAGCACGAGAAGCGCCGGGCAGAGCACCGCGAGGAAAGCCTGGGGCGAGGCGAAGGCCAGCGAGAGCGCGGAGAGCAGGGTGAGCGCCGCCGTGAGCCCGAGCACCTTCGCGGTAAAGGCGCGCTTGAGGCGACGCAGATACGGGTCGGTCTGGGCGGCATCGGGCACGGTGACGGCGAAGCACTCGCGCTTGGGCATCAGGTAGGGCGTGAACGCGAACAGGGCGCCGGTCAGGGGAAGGGCGATCACGATCACCCCCAGCAAAAGCATCATGGTCGGTTCGATGGATATCATGGTTTTCCTTTCGCTCAGTAGCACCCGGTGCAGATGCAACGAGGCGTCACGGATCGAGTGGCGGACGGAATGCCCTCAGATGGCGCATTTTTTCGATTTTGGTGCATCTCGAGTCGCCCCTAAACGTCGAATCGAGCCAAACTGCACCAAAAACGAAACCATGCGCCACGACTCGAGGGGTTCCCGCCTTTGAGAGGCCTTCAGAGCCGGGGCTTGCACCATTTCCGCAATTTTGCGCCCGATTACACGCTCGCTCCCTGCAGAGGCATTCCGCACGCCCCTGTTGCGAGGCGGTCCGCCGCGGAGGCGCCGGGCGTGGCGCTTTCGACGGAGGCGCCCATCACGCCGTAGGCGCGGGCGGCTTGGGCGGCCGCCGCCTCCAGGAAGGCGCCGCGCGCGCCCCCGCGGGCGCGGTGGGCCAGGGCGAGCTTGAACAACTCGTCTTCCATCTTCACCTGGGCACGCTCGTCCGCATCGGCGCGATCGGCCGCGGCGGGGTCGGCAATGACGGCGCCCGCGCGGCCCCGCATGCGCACGTAGCCCTCGTCGCGCAGGACGGCGTAGGCCTTGTTCACCGTATGCAGGTTGATGCCCAAGTCGCTTGCCAGCGAGCGCACCGACGGCAGCGCCTGGCCGGGCTCCAGCTCACCAGTGGCGATACCGGCCACGATCTGGTTGCGAATCTGCAGGTACAGAGGCTCTTCCAAGGCCCCGTCCACGGCGAGCAACATGGCGCTCCCCTTTCTCTTGACTTTCTGTTCTATTCGTATTATAACAGAAATTGTTATAGCTTCAATAGAACAAAATTGCTCCAGGAGGTACCCCATGAAACGAGCGCTCATCTTCCTCGCCATCACCTTCGGCATCACCTACGCCTACGATTTCCTCGTGGTGTACCCCATTGCCCTGGGAGAGGCGCCCGACACCAGCGCCCTCGTCTCCCCCGAGTTGACCTATACGGTGGTCGTAGCCGTCACCATGTTCTTCCCCACCCTCGGCGTGGTCATCACGCGCCTCGTCACCGGCGAGGGCTTTGCGAACTGCGTGATGAAGCCCAAGCCGGCACGTCAGTCGCTGCCCTGGTTCGCCGTGGCCTGGTTCGGGCCCACGCTGCTCGTGATCGCCGGCGCCGCCGTGTACTTCCTCCTGTTCCCGAGCGACTTCGACCCGGCAGCCTCGGTATTCATGGAGGCCCAGCGCGCGGCCGCCGGGCAGGCCGGCGCCGACAGTGCCTCCCTGTCCGCCTTCGATATGGCCGCCGCCAACCCCCTCCTGCTGGTGCTGCCCCTGCTGGGAGCCTGCGCCATCGCGCCGGTTCTCAATATCGTCACCACGTTCGGCGAGGAATGGGGCTGGCGCGGCTACTTGCTGCCGAAGATGGCCACACGCCTGCCCATCGTGCCCACCCTGCTGATTACCGGCGTGATTTGGGGCCTGTGGCATGCGCCCGTCGTGGCGTTGGGCCATAACTACGGCACGGGCTATCCCACCGAGCCTTGGGGCGGCATCCTGGCAATGTGCGCCTGGTGCGTGGTTTTGGCCGTGTTCCTCAGCTATGTGACCATCCGCACCGGCTCCACCCTGGCCGCAGCCATCGGCCACGGCGCGCTAAACGGGTCGGTCAACCTCGCCGTGCTCTTCTCGCTCACCGGCGGCAGCCCCTTCGTGGGGCCCTTGTGCACGGGCATCGTGGGCGGCTTGCCCCTGCTGGCCGTAGCGGCCCTCATGCTGCGGGATCTGCGCCGGCGCGAGAAAGCGGGCACCCTGCACGTCCCCGAAGCGGGCCTTCCCGACGGGGTGCGGAAAGAGCACCAGTAGGAGCGCAACGAGCCGCCGCGGGCTGACCGCCACGGCACCGGGGCGCCACTGCGGTCAGCCCGCGGCGGCTTCGAGAAGCGGCTCGATATAGGCAAGGGGCGCCACGCGAATGCGACCGCAGCAGGGCGCGGGAATGAGCGGGGCGGTTGCTGCGGCCGCCTGGCCGCCAGACACCTGCACGGCGAGCGGCCCGCCCTCGGCACCGCCTCGCCCAGCGCAACCTTGATCGCGGACAACGTACAAGCCCGGCTTGGGGACGATCATGGTGACCGTGACGTCGGCGCGCACCGTGTCGGCGGCGGCCGCGCCCGTCTGGGCCGAGAGCCCGCTCGGCACATCGGCGGCCACCACCACGGTGCCCCGGACGCGGGCGTCGTTCAGGGCGCGAATCCATCTGTCGAAGGGAGCTTTCACCGCATCGTGGGAGAATCCGGTGCCGAGGATGGCGTCGATGACGAGGGGCGATGCGGTCAGAAGATCGGCAACCTCACCGTCATCGGGCACGACGAGCACGGCGGCGCGATCGCTCAGGGCCGCTCGGGCCCTGAGCGCCGCCGAGCGCGCCGGCTCGGCCCTTAGGTCTTCGGGAGCCCGCGCCGTCACCACGCGCACCGGGATACCCCACCGATCCAGGTACTCGGCGGCCACCCAGCCGTCTCCCCCGTTGTTGCCGCTGCCGCAGAAGACGACAACCGGGCCCTCGCGCCGGAAGCCCACGTGCCGGGCGGCGGCAGCTGCCGTCGGCGCATCGAAGCCCGCTGCGGCGCCAACGGCGACTAGCGGCACATCGGCACCCGCGGCGCCGCTCTCTGCGGCAACGTTCCCGCCAGCCGTTCTCCCCTCCAGCATCTTGCGCGCCTCGTAGGCCAGGAAGCGGCCCGCGCGGCGCATGAGTCCGTCGAGCGGCGTGCCGGCGGCGGCGATGGCCCGTTCCAGCGCCACCACTGCGGACACATCCAGCACCGGTGGCTCGAAGCAAGTCACCGCCTCGGCCACGGGACGGTAGGCCTCCACGAGCCGCGGCAGCGACCAGGCGGCGTTGGCCGGGCTCGTGGAGGGCAGCTTCTGGGCCGCGATGCCGCAAACGGACTCACACAGCTTCTCGTAGAGCCGCGCCGAGGTGGCGCCGGTGCAGAACACGTGCCGCACGGGAGCCGCATGCAGAATGCGCGAGAGATCGTTGGGCCGGGCGTTGCGAATGGAAGCGTCGGAGGCGCCCTCGATGTCGCAGGAGGCGAGCACGTCCCACAGCGCTATATGGTGGCGCAGCAGCAGATCGGCGCGCTCGGCGTTGCCCTCGGGTGCCGGCTCGTCGAACAGCGCCGCCAGCACGCGCCAGAACCGATTCTGAGGATGGCCGTAGAAAAACCCCACCTCCCGCGATTTCGGCGAAGGCATCGTGCCCAGCACGAGCACCTCCGACCGTCCATCGAACACCGGCGGAATGCCGTGCTCTACCGATTGCGGCTGCCTCTGCGTCTCTTTCGTCATCCGTCCTCGCCCTTTCCTACCGTCTTTCCATGACAGCGTTATATATCAGGATGACCCCGCTGGCAACGGCCGACGGCCCCGTCAAATTCAAACGCCTCTTTTCCCATCGACCATCTATGCCTGATAAAGGACGCCGCCTGACGAGGCGGTCACACGCTATAACGGGTAACACGTTCTAAGCTCAATCGACTACGCCCTTTCTACATCAGGCACACGGTGCTCTTGCGCTGGACGCGCGGGGTGCGGCAGGCGAACAGGCCGTGGCGGTTGCAATAGGCGAAAATGATGCCAAGACCGCGGTAGGGGAAGCGGGCATCGGCCGTCTGCTCGGGGTACAATTTGCGGAAGAACACCTGGTCAGTGGTCACATAGGCCATGAAACTGATAAAGTGGTCCTTGCCCATGGGGTGCTCCTTCTTCCGAATGTTGAACGTTCTGAGTGTTGAACGCCGCCGATTATGGGCGCTCGCGACCGCCCTGGCAACCTACGTTCCGTAGACCCCATGACCGTCTGCGAGCCGTTCGACCACCGCCTGTCGGCCGCACGCCAACCGTCCTCCAGCCACACGGCAACCGAGCGCCCAGCGCCCGCGGACGCCCTTGCAGCCGCCCATCGCCTATACTGGCGAAAACGGAAACGATGGGGAAAGGGCAACATCATGATGAGCGTGCTGTGCGTGGGGGCGGGCGGTTTCGTGGGCGCGGTGAGCCGCTATGGCCTCGGCCTCATTCCTCTGGCATCGGGCCTGCCGCTCGTGACCCTGCTCATCAACCTCGTCGGCTCCGTGGTCATCGGCGCGGTTGCAGAGGCCGCATCCCTCGCCCCAACCGCCCTGCCCCGCGAAGCGGTGCTCTTCCTGAAAGTGGGCCTCTGCGGTGGCTTCACCACCTTCTCCACCTTCTCCTTGGAGACCCTGGAGCTCATCGAAGGCGGCCAATGGGCCGTGGCTGGCGGCTACGCCCTGGCCAGCGTCGTCCTCTGCGTAGCCGGCGTGCTGGCCGGCAAGCTGCTCGCCCGAACGCTCATGCCAGCCGCGTAGGCGTCGAAGACTTACTTGACTTGGAGTTTACTCGAAGTTATACCGTTGAACCAAGCTCTCAACGGAAAGGATGCCCATGACCAAAGTAGTCCAGACCGCCGGCCGCGATGCGCTCGGCACCGAAAACCCGACGTCCCATGGCGGCATCTTCGGCTTGGGCGGCCCGAACGATGCCTATGCGCAGTACTTCACCGGGCAGTCGTACTTAAACCCGCTGACCGACCCCGCGCAGACCCAGTTCATCGCCAACGTCACCTTCGAGCCTGGCTGCCGCAATAACTGGCACATCCACCATGCGGAAGACGGCGGCGGCCAGATCCTGCTCGTCACCGATGGCGAAGGATGGTACCAGGAATGGGGCCAGCCGGCTCGCAGGCTTCTGCCCGGCGACGTGGTGGTCATCCCCGCCAACGTGAAGCACTGGCACGGCGCAACCGCCGACAGCTGGATGAGCCACGTGGCCTTCGAGGCTCCGGGCACCGCCTGCGCGAGCGAGTGGTGCGAGCCCGTCACCGATGAGGAGTATGCCGCGCTTTCCTTGCAGTAAGAGAAGGATTCCCAACGCCCAGAGGCCGTAAGGTATACTGACCGACGCTGGCAAACTCCCGTTGAAAGGCCGTCCCTTGAAGCCGCTATCCCCCATCGCCTTTCTGCGTGAGCACGCTGTGCTTGCGGTGTCGGCCGTGGCGGCGGTAGCCTCCATGGTGGCGGTGCCGCCCGACAGCGCGTATTGGGGATACTTCGACGGGAAGACGCTCGGCTGCCTGTTCTGCGTGTTGGCCGTGGCGAGCGCTCTCAGGCTCATGGGCGCCTTCGACCGCGCGGCCCGAGCCGTCATCGCGCGATTCGGGAGCCCGCGATCCCTTGCGCTTGCGCTCGTACTCACCACAGCAGCACTCTCGTGCGTGGCCACCAACGACATGGCCCTCATCATGATGCTGCCGCTGTCGGCCGCCACCCTCGTGGGCGCAGAGCAGACACGACTGATACCGGCCGTCTTCGTGCTGCAGAGCCTGGCGGCGAACCTCTGCGGCATGATCGTGCCCTTCGGCAATCCGCAGAACCTGTACCTGTACTCGTACTACGGACTGCACCTCGGCGACTTCCTGCGCACCATGGCGCTTCCCTTCACCGTATCCGTGGTCGGCGTCGTTGCCGCTACTTGGTGGCTCGCAGAGCTTACGAACAGGGAGAATGCGAGTGGGGAAGCCGGCACGCGCGCAACGGCCGGCGGAGACACGACAGCGAGCAGGGGCGCGTCCGCCTCCGCCGCGGAAACCCCCGCCTCCGCCGCGCCGGCGACGACTCCATCGCATTCGGCTCCGGCCACTTCAGCGCCGCCCGCGACCCCGCCGCATTCAGTTGCGGCCGCGTTAGTACCGGCCTCAACCGTTCCCATCATGCCGCTCAGTCGCCGTCGCCTCGGCGCCTACGGCGTGCTGCTGGCCCTCACGCTGCTGGCCGTGTTCCGCGTGCTCCCCATCGCCGTGACCGTCGCGGCGGTGGCGGCAACCCTCGCCGTGCTCGACCGCCGGGCGCTGGCCGCAGTGGACTGGACACTGCTCGCCACCTTCGCCTGCTTCTTCGTGTTCGCGGGGAACCTGGCCCGCATTCCCGAGCTGGCGGCCATCCTCGGCCCGCTCATGGACGATCACGGCCTCGTTATCAGCGCCGGCGCAAGTCAAGTCATCAGCAACGTGCCCGCCGCCGTGCTGCTGTCGCATTTCACGGCCGCGTGGCAGCCTCTGCTCGTCGGTGTGAACATCGGCGGCGCGGGCACCCTCGTGGGCTCGCTCGCCAGCCTCATCACCCTTCAGCATTTCACCAGCGTGCGCAAGGTGTTTCCCCAAACACGCGACGTGCCCGAGCTGTCAACCGGCCGCTTCATCGGCTTGTTCAGCGCCGTGAACATGGTCTTCCTCGCGGGATTGCTCCTCATCTGCATGATCGCCTTCCCCTGGTGACACTTCTCTGGTGTCGCCGCCCTTTCCGCACGCGAGCACCTCTGCGGATCGCCGCCCTATCCCAACACGCCTAGCCGTCCCCCTCCGGCACTCCCGACCCTTCCAATTATTCTCCCTTGCGGATAGTCTAGGAATTCGCTAGAATTTTCCCGCGCCGAAGTTTCCCCCTCTCGTCGTGCAGCGGGCCGGGGATATGTCCAATGCACCGGGCGGGTCGAGAGTGGCGCACGGCCTGTCGCCAGCGAGAAAGGTGCATCATGGGCGTTGTCAAAGCCGTATGCACGAGCAACATCAAGGGAATCCAGAAAACCGAGCAGGACGCCATCGAGCTGAAGTCCGATTGGGGCATCGAGGGCGACGCCCACGGCGGGCCGTGGCACCGCCAGGTGAGCCTTTTGTCCTACGAGCAGATCGAAGCCTTCAAGGCGCGCGGGGCCGACGTGGGCCACGGTTCCTTCGGCGAGAACATCGTCGTGGAGGGCTTCGACTTGAAGAGCCTCCCCATCGGCACGCGCTTCGCCTGCGGCGACGTGGTGCTGGAGCTGACTCAGGTCGGCAAGCAGTGCCACGCCCACTGCGCCATCTACCACCAGGTGGGCGACTGCATCATGCCCCGCGAGGGCGTGTTCTGCAGGGTCATCGAAGGGGGCGCCATCGCCCCCGGCGACACCATCGAGATCGCGCAGTAAGCTGGAGGCGAGCCCTCAGCGATGAGAAGCACGCCGCCCTCCAGGTCAGTGCTCTCCGAAAATGCCCCGAGCCAGCAGTCCGACTCGGGGCTCAATTTTCGCTCGGGCAACTCACCTTATCATTTCAGAAGGTACCTCACATTTCGCGTACCGCCCTCCCTTACAACGATCCCCTTGTCGATAAGGTCGTTGAGCACGTTGATGGTCTTGGTCTGGGAAAAGCCCGCCGCCTCTTGAAGGGCGCTTCGCGTCGTCCCGCCCTCCGCAATGGCGCGGGCCACGGCAATTTCGTCGCGCGTCAGCTCTCTCACTGGCACATTGCCGAGCCTCCTCACGTTTCTGTTGGCCAGTGCCACGGTGAAGGTATTGGGCGTGACCGAAAGCTCGACTGCAGCGGGCCACCCCTCGTAGGCCGACCGCATCCGGCCAATGCCCGTCCCCCATGCCTCGATAATTCCCAGGCGATACAAGACCGAGGCAAGCAACTTGTTTCTTGGAACTGATATGTTAGCAGTCAGATCTGCAAAGGTGATCCCCGGCACCAGACCGCCGAGCGTCACGATCTCGATGCGAGACGGCATAACGCTCACCAAAGTTGGACTGGAGAGGGCATACTCGCGATGGGCCACGGCATTCACCAGCGCCTCC
This sequence comes from Adlercreutzia muris, assembly GCF_041223505.1. NCBI lineage: Bacteria > Bacillati > Actinomycetota > Coriobacteriia > Eggerthellales > Eggerthellaceae > Adlercreutzia > Adlercreutzia muris. The sequence goes on along the minus strand of NZ_JBCLQK010000003.1, from coordinate 45,273 downwards.
CGCAATGCCGTCGACGGATAGTCGTCGAAGTCCACGCGCTCCAATCCATCGTAGCGCGTCTTGAACTTGTTGTGCGACTCAAGGAATTCGTAGGCGCTATCGAGTTGGGCCAAAAGGGATCCGGTGTACTCTTCGCGTTCCAAAAAAGCGTTGCGCTCGTCATCGTCAAAGGCGGCCGCTTTGAGAAAGGAGGGGCACTGATCCGAGAGAAGGAGCGCAAGATTCGTGAAACCGGCCTGAAAGTTAAGTTTCACGACCGTCTCCCCTGGATTGGTTTCTAACATATTCTAACTTTTTCTAACATTCTAACATTTTCTAACATAATACCAGGTCAGAAATTGCAATAGTTCGCAAGGTGCGCCCAAGCCATATGCATCAGCTCTGTCGTGCCCGCCTCAGCGCCAGCGCACTGTGCCATCTACCACCAGGTGGGCGACTGCATCATGCCCCGCGAGGGCGTGTTCTGCAGGGTCATCGAAGGCGGCGCCATCGCCCCTTCTACGACGACGCCGATCGGCAGCTGCGCCTTGCGAGCGACACCTCCTGGCTCGACTTCGACAAGCTGGCGGGCTTTCCCGAATGGGCCACCGACTTACTCGACGAGAACCCCTCCATGTACGGACGCACCGATTTCATCTATGAGGGATTGCAGAAGCACATCGACTTCCTGCAGCTCCTCTTCGGCTAAGCCGCGGAGTGCCGGAGACGCTATTTCACCTTCGCGGCGCGCTGGGCCTGAAGCCAGTCCACCAGCTCGGGGATGCCCTCGCCGGTGCGGGCGGAAGTGACGAAGATGTCGAGCGCGGGGTTCAAAAGACGCGCCTGCTCCTTGAGGCGGTCCATGTCGAAGTCCTCGTTCAGGGGCAGGTAGTCGCACTTGGTGACGATGAGCGCGTCCACGGCGGCGAACATGGGCGGGTACTTCATGACCTTGTCCCAGCCCTCGGGGACCGAGAGCAGCATGACGCGGGTGTGGGCCCCGGTGTCGAAGTCGGCCGGGCACACGAGGTTGCCGATGTTCTCCAGGAACAGGTAGTCGAACCGTGAGCCGTCGAAGGCCTCGAAGGCCATCTCCACCATGCCCATCTCCACATGGCACACGCCCCGGGTGTTCAGCTCCACCGACTCCACGCCGGCCTCCTTGATCTTGAGCGCATCCACGTCGCTCTCGAGGTCCGCCTCGATGACGCCGAGCGCCTCCACGCCGCGGCCGCGCAGCTCGGCGATGATGGCGAGCAGGATGGTGGTCTTGCCGGCGCCCGGGCTCGCCATCACGTCCACGAAGAACGTGCCGTCCTCGGCCCGCGCGGCGCGGAAGGCGTCAGCGGCCTCGTCGTTGGCGGCCAGGATGTTCCTCTTCACTTCGATAACGCGCTTGTTGTCCACAAGGGTCTCCTTCGTTTAAGGCCAGCGCCCTCGGCGCGGCACGTCCGCTTTTCCTCTTGAGACCATAGTAACCGCGCGGCGCCCTTTCGCGCAATTCACAAAGGGAATCGGCTATGCAGATTATCGGAATAGCCCCTGCGCATTTTGCAACCGGCAGCCCGGAAGGCTGCGAAGATGCGGGGCCAAGCCTACGCGCCGCTACCCTTGGGAAGCGACCGCCGTCACCAAGTCGATGAGCTCCTCTTTGGAATGAATGCCGAGCTTCTGGTAAATGTGCTTGATATGCGTCGCCACCGTGTTCTTCGAGATGAACAGCTTCTCGCGAATATAGGGGCGGCTACGGCCCTGAGCCAGGAGAAACGCTATCTCGGTCTCGCGATCGGACAGGCCGAAGCGCTCCTGCAGGCGCAGGCAGCCTTCCATCAGCACACGCTCCACCGCGTTCGCCCCGACAAGCTGATCGGCATCTTCGGCCGGCTCGCCGGAAGGCGCCACGACGCCGGCAAACGAGACCAGGCAGATGAGCAGCAGCCCCACCGTGGTAAGCGGCACGCCCGCGGCAACGCACAGCTCGCCGCCAACGTTTCCCACGAGCACCCCCGCCTGCACCGCGCCGTTGAGCAGTCCCACGCCCAGGGCTACCGGTACCTTCCCCTGTTTGGCGAGCGTCAGCGCGAAGAGATAGACGAGCACCTGGATGAGCGAATCGAAGGTCTCCCCAATGGCACTGGCGGCGAATCCCGGCCACAGACCCGGCATCTCGCGCAGCACAAGCGTCACCACGGCGAAGGGCACCGCCCAGCGGAACAGGCCCGAGAAGCTCACCTTCTTCGAGAAGAAAACGATGGCCACCCCCAAAGCCACGCTGGCCAAGCTAGAGAGAAGCATGGCGACATCGAAATCAACGAGCTCGTGAAGACCGTCGCGCGTTTCCGCAAGCGAGGAGAGCCAACCCACCGACACATAGAGAACCGCTAGCACGAGAACTACACGGAGAAGATAGACGCGCCACGATCGCTCGATCGGGATTCGCGCAGCGCGATTCCCATCCACACAAAGCTCGACGCACGGCAGATCCCCTTTGCGCGAGGAGCCCTCGGCCCGTTCCCCCGCCTCGCCGTCGCGAGCGCACAGCAAAAGCAGCACCCCCGACGCCAAGGGCAGCAGCACCGTGGCCGCCAGCCCCGACAAGCCCCGCAGGTGGGGAAAGACCACTACGCACGGCACGATCACTATAAAAGAGAGGGGAATGGCGACCTCCATCTCCTCGATGTCGAGCACCATGAGGGCCTGGGCCCACAGCAAGCTGAGCAGAGCGTAGCCCACGCCCGTCAGCAATCCGCCTGCGCCCGAAAGCATCGGAGCGCCCACCCCCAGATAGGAGAGGATCGTGCCAACCGCCATCAGCAGCGGCGCTGCCAGGCGCAAGGGAAGCCACAGCGACGAGGTTCGGGGAATCCGGCTGAGAGCCATACCGCCGACGAAGAACACGATCACCACCGCCGCAGCCGAGGCGAGCCACGACGCATCGGCGTTTATGGACTGCCCTTGGCGCTCGGAAAACAGCGCCGAAGTGGAATACGAGCAGTACAGCCACGCCCAAACGAGCCCGATGCCCATATAGCGCAGCTTGAAAGCAGATTCGATATATCCCAGCGATGCCAAGGCTCTCCCCCGAGCCGTCACGCTCTTCACCAAATTCCCCCCGACTCCGCGAAAACAAACAGGCTGCCACGCAGCGCGAATACCGCCACGTGAATTTTCCTCGGAAGAGTATACCGCTGTCCCTCCCCCGCCCTTCGCGAAAAGCCCTGATAACGGCATCACCTCAGAAGGGTGATTTCTCCAATCGCCGCCAGAGGGCGATAGATAGCGCCCTCGCATTTTCCTATGGTGCCCTTGCGTCGCGCGCTTCGCCCCGCCCGTTCGTGACGAAGCGGCAGGAGAGCGGCGCATCCGAGTATCACCGACAGGAGGGACCAATGAGCAACAAAACCATGAGCATGAATCGCCGCGATTTCCTCGGCCTCGGGGCCGCCGGAGCCGCCGTCGTCGGCGCCCTGGGCCTTGCGGGCTGCGCTCCGAGTGCTCCCGCCGAGAAGAGCCTCGGCGAAACAGGTGCGGCAACCGATGCTGCGGTCGCATCCAATTGGCTCGGCACTGAGCCGGAGGTCGCCGAGGGCGATATCGCAGAGACCCTGGACACCGACTTCCTCATCATCGGCGCGGGTACGGCGGGATTGGCCGCCGCCGGCGCCGCGGCCGACTTGGGACTGAACTTCATCATCTGCGACAAAGCGAACCAGGTGCCCGAGACCCGCGAGTACCTGGGCGGAGTCGACACGGCCTACGCCAAGGCTAACAACGTGGAAATCGACAAGCCAAAGCTTCTGAACGAGCTGACGCGCTATGCCTCGGGCAAGTGCAACCAGAAGCTCATCAAAATGTGGATCGACGAGAGCGCCGAGTACGTGGACTGGGTCACCGAGGTCATGAAGGATCAGGGCAAAGAGGTCATGCTGGATATGCCGCCCGCCCACGCCACCGGGGGCACTGACTACTACGTCCCCTACGTGCAGCACCTGTGGGAGCCCTCCTACGTGCCGCCGACCCGCAACGACGTCATCGCCGAGCGGCTTTCCGGCCAGGGCCACGACATCCTCTTCGAGCATGAGATGGTGAAGCTGCTCCATGGCGAGGGCACGGTGACCGGTGCCATCTTCAAGACCAAGGACGGCTACAAGCAGATCAACGCCAAGAACACGCTTTTGGCCACCGGCGGCTATGCGGCCAACCCCGTCATGATGCGCGCCCTTCAGCCGGCCGCCGTGGCCTGCTGCACCGCTTCCAGCTTCAACCCCACCTGCACCGGCGACGGCATTCGGGCAGGACTCTGGGCCGGAGCCTCTAAGGACATCGATGCCGCTCCCATGATCTTCGACCGCGGCGCGGTGGCCCCCGGCGTCGATGCCGGCTACGAGGGTACGGACGAAGCGGCGGTCTTCCGCGGCAACATCTTCCAGGAGAACATCGGCAGCCAGCCCTTTATGAAGGTGAACCGCCGCGGCCAGCGCTTCGCCAACGAGTCCACCCCCTACGACTTCGTCTGCTTTGCCGCCACCTACCAGCCCGGCGGCGTGTGGTGCCAGGTGTACGACGCCAACATGATGGACGACATGGTGCGCTTCGAGACCGTGGGCTGCTCGCGCGTGGTGCCCTACATCGAGATGGGCATGACCTTCGACGAGTACACCGCCGCCTCCCAGGAGTCCGGCATTCTCATGAAGGCCGACACCTTGGAGGAGCTGGCCGATATGCTCGGTTTCGCCAACCAGGATAAGGAAAACTTCCTCGCCGAGGTAGAGCGCTACAACGGGTTCTTCGACAAGCAGGTGGACGAGGACTTCGGCAAGGAGGCCTACCGCCTGTCCGCCATTCGCCAGGCACCCTTCTACGGCTGCTGGTTCGGTGGAAGCCTGCTCACCACCATCGACGGCCTGCGCATCAACGAGAACTGCCAGGTGCTCGATCCTGAGCTGAACGTCATCGAGGGCCTTTATGCGGCCGGCGACGTATCCGGCAGCTTCTTCAGTGGCAACTACCCCGAGTACATCGTGGGCGTGGCCTGCGGCCGCAGCTCCGTTGAGGGCCGCCACGTGGCCAAGCTGCTGGCCGGCGCCGCCTAAGGCGAGCTGCCCGCCTCGTCACGAAGGGGCGCTCTCGAAAACGCGCCCCCTGCGATTCACTTCCCAGCCCTCCCTGCCGAAATCCAGCCATCGCGTGCTGGATTTCGGTTTTTTTTGGCTTGGAAAGCACGACCTTGGTACCACACGAGCGCCCTTTCCGCTTCCTTGTCATACGCTACCTGGGAAAATGCCGCCGCTGTAATACGGAGACACCTCTTTTGTGCCGCTTTCCGTCCCAAAGTCGTGTTTTTCAAGCCAGAATACGCGTTTCGAGCGTGCTATAGTGGACACGTTGGCTTCAAACGCAGCTCAAATGACCCGAGGAGCCCTCATGACGACGACGGAAGTTGCCTTCGCCCGTTCCACCTGGCGAAAATCCCGCGAGTTCAGCACGGCCCTGCACGATTTGGCCCAGCGCATGCCCATGGAACTGGTGCGCCTCTATGTGACCGAAGGGGTGCGCACCCCGCGCGTGCGCATCGACTACTACGACCGCATCGACGAACTGCGCGAACTGCGCCGCGAGGCCCTGCTCGGTGAAATGCCCTACGTGGAAGCCCAGGCCGAGATGTGGCTCGAGGAGCATCCCGCCGAGGCGGCTCGCATCGCCGCCGACTGCCGCCGCAGCCAGGCCACGGCCGAAATGCTCCTCGGAACCAGTGTGATGAACGGCACGAGCCCCGCTTTCGGCTTCTCCCCGGAAACCTATATCATGGCCCCGAGCCTGCGCGTCTACGAGCTGTTCATGTGGTACGACGAGAGCGAGCACTGGGTCCGCGAGCGTTAAGGGAAAGCCCGAACCACCCCCGGCCACGGCCCCGAACCGTCTCCACCCGTCGCACAGGCGCTCGCGCGACTCCATGGACCCGCATGCCCGCTTTGCGGATATGCTGCACCCGCCAAAAAGGGCCGTCGACCTCTTTACCGGTCGGCGGCCCTTCTCAAACAGCTACTCGCAGGCGCAGCTCCGAGTCCGGGACGGCGCGCAGCGCGCAAAGACGCTGCCATCAGCCCCTTAGGCCTCGTGGCGCTTCGCGTAGAAGGCCTCCAGCTCGGGAATCATCTTCTCCAACGTGGGCAGGTCCTCGTAGGCCATGTGCCCGTTCTCGTGCACCTTGTACTCGATGCGGTCCGTGATGGAGGCGGGCATGAACATCTTGGAGATGGAGTGCTTCACGTTCCAGAACGGCGTGGCCGCATCGTGGATGCCGCCGAAGAACAGCACTCGGCAGAACGGGTTGCGGCGCAGGGCGGTGCCCATGTCGTAGGCGGTGTTCGGGCACACGGGGCTGCCCATGGTGCCGGGGGCCTGATGGGTCCAGTTCCACTCCTCGTTCACCTTCATGGACAACAGCATGTTGATGGACGAGCCCTTAAAGCCAGTTTCCTGCACGAGCTTCATCCACGCGGACTGGTCGGGGGTCATGATGGCGTCGCCCGAGGGATCCTCGCCGGCGAAGAACTCGTTGTCGCCCTGGACGTCCATGTAGGCCGGCTCAGTGAAGCGGGTGTCATACCGGCCGCAGAACAGGCCCTCATCGGCCATGATGTTCTTGCGGAAGGTGTCCAGTTCGATGCGCAGATGGCGCTTCTCGATGAACTCCGCGGGCAGGCCGATCAGCTCGCTCATCTCGACGGCCAGCTCGTGCTCCTCGGCCGGGGTGATGGAATCGCTCGCAATGAGGGCGCGGCCGTACTTCTCGTCCACGAACTTCCACGCCTTGTCAAACCACGCGAACTGGTCCACGCCGGCGCCGGCCTTCCCGAAGTAGTTGGCCGTAGCAGCGTACACCGGCAGCATGCCCATGTAGTACAGGTCGTTGCCGGCCAGAGTGGGCGCGTAGTCCAAGATGGAGGACTGCTCGATGACGCCCGTGAGCGCAATGCCGCGCTCGCCGAGGACGCGCATGAGCACCGAGTTGCGCATGGTGCCGTAGGACTCGCCATAGAGGTACAGCGGGGTATTCCAGCGCTCGTGGGTGGTGAGCCATTGGGCGATGCCGCGCATGAAGGCATCCGCGTCGCCGTCGACGCCCCAAACCTTCTTCGGGTCGTAGTCCTTGGCCACCTGGGAGTAGCCGGTGCCCATGGCGTCCAGGTACACCAGGTCGGTGGTGGGCAGCAGCGAGTAGGGGTTATCCTCGGGCGCAGTGGGGCAGGGCAGCTGCCTCAAGCTGTTGATGGGCACGCGGCGCGGGCCGAGGCCGCCGATGTTCACCATGGCCGACGAGCCGCCCGGGCCGCCGTTCCAGCAGAAGGTGACGGGGCGGTCGGTCTTGTCCTTCTCGTCGCTGACGTAGGACAGGGCGAACATGTGCCCGATGAGCTCGCCGTCGTCGGTGTGCAGCGGCAGCAGCTCGGCGGTGGTGGTGTACTTGACGGTCTGCTTGCCGTTTGTCCAGGTCATCGCCTTGCTGGCCGGCTCGGGCACCGGCTGGGCGGGCGCGGCGCCCTTCGCGCCGTCGTTCATGGTCACGGTAAAGGACGGAGTTGTCTCTGCCATGGTGGGCTCCTTAGTCGCGTGGAATTTCCCCGCGCGAACGCGCACGGGGTGCAAGAAGGAGCCTACGCGCTCGCGCGCAGGCCGGCGCGGCGCGACGGCTCCTTGTCACGGAACATGGGGGGAGCCGTAGTCTGGCCGTGAACTAAGAGGCACTGCGGTTAAACCTGAGTTCATTTCTTTACTTTATTACAGTAGAGTACTATAGTATGGGGCGCATTGACGGACCGTCGGTGCCACGTTGCCGGGGCGCCCGTCGCACGCCCCGGCAACGCGCTTCGCCCGCTCGCGAGAGGAGCCTGCCATGAGCGCACCTTACGACAACAATCCTGTCGCCACGCCCCCTACCCTGCGCCGCCAATTCGGTCTGCACGAGGCCGTCACCATCACCGTGGGCACCGTCATCGGCGTGGGCCTGTTCACCACCGGCGGCAACATCGTCGGCCTCATGGGCCCATCGGTCATCATTGCCACCCTGGTGGCGATGCTCGTTTCCATCTACCCGGCGCTACTGTACGCGGAAATGGGCGCGGCCCTCCCCTATGCCGGCGGCACCTACCAGTACGCGGGCCTGGGACTCGGCCGACCCTTGGGCATGCTCGCCGGCTGGAACTTCATCATCTCGCTCGTGGCCGTGACCGGCGGCGAGTCGCTGGCCTTCGCCTACTATTTCAAGACCGTCTTTCTTGCCATCGGCATCGAGCTGCCCGTCCCCGACGTAGTGCTGGCCTGCATCGCGCTCGTGCTGTTCATCGTCACCAACGTGCGCGGCGTGCAGATCACCGGTCGCTTGCAGAACGGCTTCATGTTCTTCTTCTGGGGCGTGGCCGTCATCTGGTTCCTCACCATGATCCCCGAGGTGAGCCTGCCCACCTTTGTGAGCGCGCCGACCTTCTTAGGCTCCATGGACGCATTCGGGTTCATCGCCGCCGTGGCCATGATCTGGTGGTGCTTCGCCGGCTTCGAGACCTGCTGCGGCATGGGCGAGGAAATTCGCTACCCCTCTATCAACATCCCCCGGGCCTTGAAGCTCGCGCCCTTCATCATCTTCGCCGTGAACGGGGCCTTCCAATGGTTCCTCGTGGGCATCACGCCGGTAGAGGCCATCCCCGGCCTGGCCGAGGCGGCCGCGCCCTACGCCGAGGCCATGATGTCGGCGGGCATTCTGGGGCTGCCGCTGCTGCTTCTGGCCCTGGGCGTGGCCTTCGGCGGCGACTTCTCCACCCTGAACGCTTCCATCGCCGTCCCGCCGCGCTACCTGTTCACCATGGCCCGCGACGGCGCCATGCCCCGCGTGTTCGCGAAAGTGCACCCGCGCTTCCGCACACCGTATGTGGCCATCATCGCCCTGGGAGCGCTGTCCATCCTGCTCGTGGCCACCTCCACCCTGGACTTCATCGCGTCGCTGTCGCTGTTCGCCGACTTGTTCTACTACATCATCGGCATCGCGGCGGCTTTGGGACTGCGCCGGCGCATGCCCGATCTCGCCCGACCCTTCCGCGCGCCGGGCGTGGCCGTGGGCGTGCCGGTGTCTATCGTTATCTACGCCGTCATGATGAGCCAGCTGGGTACCGAGCCTTTGGTGGTGGGCGCTGCCTGGTGCGTGCTCGGGCTGGCGGTGTTCTTCATCTGCCAGAGCCGCTACGGCAAGCCCGAGCCGGTATCGGTGGCTGAGGCCCTGCCCGGCGCCGATGAGGTGCCCGGCGCCGAAGAGGCCGCGAAGATGGATCGCGAGTACCGCGCGTGGAAGATCGTGGTAACCGCTGCCTGTATCGTGGTGGCCCTGCTGTATGCGGTGCCGATGCTCGCGGGCTAGGGGCAGCGGCGCACGGTGGCGGGCCCCGGCTCTGAAGTGCTCGTGCACGGTGGCAGCCCCCGGCCCCGAAGTGCTCGTGCGCGATGGCGGGGCTAGACGGCCGACGGAGGCCCGCATGTTTTCGAACGGCCCTCGGGCTCGCTCAAGCGCTCGTCCTCCGGGACGGGCGCTTTTCAGTGCGCCTGATTTCTACGGCCCGCTCTTCTGCGCGGAAAAGGTCTGATTCTCTATTTCCTAAATTTGGCCACTAAACTCTGCGAGATAGACTCGGCCGAGCGAAAAACCGCTGAAACGGGGCCACAATAGATCAAATATGGGCCTTTTCGACAACCAGACATCTATTTCGCGAAGTTTGCTGCACAAAAAACAGCGTTACAGAAACAGCGGGCGAGAGCCGGCTGCCGAATTCGAAGACGTACTTGGATTTTCAGGTGAGATTTCCCGTCTGCCCGCGGAAACACCGGCAGGAGCGGCGGCCTCCGAAAACGTAAGCCCCTACGAGTCCATGCGTGGAGCCGGCCCGTGCGGTTTCCTTGCCCTCTCGACGTCACGACATGGGGGGATACTCAAGCCGAGCCAGAGAATCGCGAGACTCCTCCCTCCTAAGGCGACGAAACGCGCAGTAGCTGCCTTGCGCACTGAAGACCAGCGGCACTCGAAGCTTCGCTACCCGAGGGCCACGTCCAAGACCATCATGAGCACGAAGCCGAGGGCCACGCCGATGGTGCCGATGTTGGTGTGGCGACCCTGCTGGGTCTGGGGGATGAGCTCCTCGGTGACCACGTACATCATGGCGCCGGCGGCGAAGGCCAGCACGTAGGGCAGAAGCGGGGTCACGAACCCCGTGATGGCCAGCATGAGCATCGCGCCGGCCGGTTCCACCGCGCCGCACAGGGTGCCCGCCACAAAGGCACGGGGCCGCGAGAGGCCGTTGGTCGTCAGCGGCAGCGACACGATGGCGCCCTCGGGCACGTTCTGGATGGCGATGCCGACAGACAGCGCCACCACGGCCGAGAGCGTAATAGCCGCATCCCCCGCCAGAAAGCCCGCGAGCACCACGCCCACGGCCATGCCCTCGGGCAGGTTGTGGATGGCCAGGGCCGCCATCATCATCGCCGGCTTCTTCAACGTGGAAGCCGGGCCCTCCGGCTCGTTGGAGCCCACGTGCAAATGCGGCGTGAAGTGGTCGATAGACAAAAGCAGGAGCATGCCGCCGAGAAAGCCCACGGCCACGGGCAGCCATGCGGGCACCGGACCTCCCTCGGACGCCTCGAGGGCGGGGGTGATGAGGCTCCATACGCTGGCGGCGATCATCACGCCGGCCGCGAAGCCCAGAAGCGCCTTCGTGAACCGTTCGGACATGCCGTGGCGCATGAGGAACACGAGCGCCGCGCCCAGAGTGTTCCCCAGAAACGGCACCACCAAGGCCACGAGTACGCCGATCAGAGCGGGGTTTTCCACCGCGCACCTTCCTTTCCCAAAAACGAGCCTCGCAAGCGGGCCGCCACCCGCCCGAAACGAAACGGGGCGCCCGAACGGGGGGCGCGCTTACCGGTGGGGCTGTCCCGCGTTCCTGAACATGGGGCAGCCCCACCGGGCAAGCGCGTCCCACTATAGCGCATAGGCCAAAGCGGGGCGTCCCGAGAAGGGCGCCCTGCCAACTTAGTTACCGATATTTTACCGAGAACGCCTACTTCGCGTAGCTCGCGGCGTTCTTGCCGGCGATGCGGCCGAAGGTGTAGATATCGGTCTAGAACAGGAGCCGAGGCGGTTCGTGCCCATCTTGTGGCCGGCCACCTCGCCGGCGGCGTACAGGCCGGGAATGACCTGCGCGTCCACAGTGAGCACCTCGGCCTTAGGCGTGATGTGCAGGCCGCCCATGGTGTAGTGCACGGCGGGCTTGCAGGCCATGAGGTAGTAGGGGCCCTCCTCGATAGTGTTCATCTCGGCGCTGTAGCCGAAGTCGGAGTCCTTGCCGTCGGCGCAGTACCGGTTCCACGCATCCACGGTATTCTTCAGCTCCTCAGCATCCACACCCTGGGCCTGGGCCACCTCGTCGAGCGTGTCGGCCTTCACGATGACGCCGCGGCTCTCACTGTTCTCGTACTCGTCGGCGTGCTGCTCCACGAGCCCCGTCGCATCGGTGGCCGCCTGGTTGAACAGCAGGTAGGCAACCCCGTCGGTCTGGGCCTTGATGCCGTTGGAGATGACGTCGCGGCGGTCGAGTTCCTGCACGAAGCGGTCGCCCTCCTTGTTCACGAGGATGCCGTAGTTCTCCAGGCGCACGTCGCCCACGTACAGCAGCGCGCCGGTCTCGGGGTCGCACACCGGGTAGGTCTGGATGTACTCCATGTCGATGGTGCCGGCGCCGATCTTCTCGGCCACAACGATGCCGTCGCCCTGGGCGGCCACCGAGTCGGTGGAGAGGATCTTGTCGTCCATCTCGGGGTTGTACTTCACGCGCATATCGACGTTCGAGCCGAAGCCGCCGGTTGCGAGCACCACGGCCTTGCACTTCACCTCGGCCTCCTCGCCGGTGACGGGGTTTTTCACTTTCACGCCGACGACCTTGCCGGCACTGTCGGTGACGAGCTCGGTGGCCTGGGTGTTGTCGATGAGCGTAATGGCGTCGATGGTCTTCACGCGGTCGGTCAGCTTCGTGGTCATCTCGGAGCCAGAATGGGTGATGGGGATGATAGAGCGCTTGATGTTATGGCCGCCGAACTGCATGAGGTCGTGCTTCCAGGAAATGCCGCCGTCGTTGGCGGACACCTCCACGGTGAACGTGCCGTGCTTGCCCATCCCCTCGCCAATGGCCGTGGTCGCCGCCCCGGTCGAGGCGCCGCCGGCCGCGGCGGCCTTGCGTTTCTCCTGCGCCTCCTCATGGGACATCGGCGCGCAGCCGGCTAGAGCCAGCGTGCCGCCCAATGCGGCGATGGCGCCGCCCGCACCGGGAGTTGCCCTCGGGGGCGCTCTCGGGTAGGCTGTAGGGGAACGAAAGGAGACCCGTGAACGAACTGGCCATACTGGATGCCATGCAGACGTGGCACAACCCCGTGCTCGATCCGCTTGTGGCGGTCTTCACCAGCACGAGCAACCACGGCGAGCTGTGGATTCTCCTCGGCCTCGTGCTGCTGTGCTTCCGCCGCACCCGCAAGGCCGGCGCCGGCGTGCTCGTGGCCGTGGCGCTCGGCGCGGTGGTGACGAACTTGACCATCAAGCCCCTGCTCATGCGCCCGCGCCCCTGCGACGTGAACGCCGCTGTGTCCATGATCGTGCCGCGGCCGAGCGGCTCGTCGTTCCCCTCAGGCCACACCACCGCCGCTTTCGCCGCTGCGGCAGCCCTCTGGTTCGCGCGCAGGCCCACCGCGCCCGCAGGACTCGTCGTCGGCGTCACCGTGGCCGCCGTGCTCATGGGGCTTTCGCGCATGTACTGCTACGTGCACTACCCCACCGACGTGCTCGCCGGCGCCATCGTGGGCACCCTGGCCGGCCTTGCCGCCGCTCGCCTGATGGATGCGCTCTGGAAGCAGCGCGCCAAACCCAGCATTCCCCGCGGACCTGCCGGCACCGACTACCCCAACAACCCCGACGATCGCCACGGCCCTGGCGCGCCCGGAACGCGGCCTTAGCTGCCGCTGGAACCGGAGCCGCCATGCGCCAAACCTACTACGCCATCGACGAACGACTCTGCTGCCGCTGCGGAGCCTGCCAGCGCATCTGCCCCCACGGCGCCCTCGCCACCGCCGCTAACGGGGTGCCCTCCATCGACCTGGAGCGCTGCCGGCACTGCGGCATGTGCTTCCGCGCCTGCCGCTTTGGCGCCGTGGGCCGCCCCTACGAGCTCTACCGCCTGAAAGACGGCCGCTCGCACCGATAGCCGCCATCCCTAGTACGACAGCGCGTGGGGAATGAACAGGCGCTGATAGGTGCTTGTGGCGAAGCGGTCGGTCATGCCGGCGATGTAGTCGGTTACCGCGCGCAAATCATCGCCGTCGGAGATGGCGCGGTAATCGGCCGGCACCTCATCGATGTGCGCGGCGTAGTAGTCGAACAGATCGGCGATGAGGTGCGTCGCCTTCTCCACCTCGGCCATCACGGGAGGGGCGGTGTACACGTTGGCGAACAGGAAGGCCCGCAGCTCCATCATGGCGTCCCACACCGCCGGGCTCATGCGAATGTCGCCCTCTGCGGCCGACGTTTCCACCATGTCGCGCACGAGCGTCTCGATGCGGGCCGAGTGGTCGGCGCCGAGCACGCGGTGAGTCGCCTCGGGCAGGTCGGCCTCGCGCAGGATGCCCGCGCGAATGGCATCGTCGATGTCGTGGTTCACGTAGGCGATGCGGTCGGCCGTGGCCACGATGCGCCCCTCCAAGGTCTCGGCGCGCAAGTTCCCCGTGTGGTTCAGGATACCGTCGCGCACTTCCGCGGTGAGGTTCAGTCCCGCGCCGCCGTTCTCGATGCGCTCCACCACCCGTACCGACTGCTCGTTGTGGCGGTACAGACGCGCCGCCTGCGGGCTTGCCGGGTCGATGCCCCTATGGCGTGCGAGCGCCCCGGCAAGGGCCGCCTCGCCCGTGTGCCCGAAGGGGGTGTGGCCCAAGTCGTGACCGAGGGAGATGGCCTCGGTGAGATCCTCGTTCAACCCGAGCGCCCGCGTGATGGTGCGCGCGATCTGCGCCACTTCCAAGGTGTGGGTAAGCCGCGTGCGGAAGTGGTCGCCCTCCGATGCGAGGAACACCTGGGTCTTGTGGGAGAGCCGCCGAAACGACTTCGAGTGCAGAATCTTGTCGCGGTCGCGCTGGTAGTCGGTGCGCAGCTGATCGGGCGCCGTCGAGCGATCGCGTCCCTCCGACTCGGCGGCCAGCGCCGCATCTTCCGCCAACATCGCGCGCTCGCGCTGCTCCTGATCTTCCCGGCCCATTACCCGCATACCGACCTCCCTTCCCGCCGACTGGGCGGACACTCCGCCTGCTGGCAGTGTAGCAAAAGAAATGACCTCCCCGAAGGAAGGTCATTACCCCGTCGAATCGATTTAATCCTAGTGGTGGAACAGGCGCATGCCGGTGAAGGCCATGGCGATGCTGTACTTGTTCGCCACCTCGATGACGTTGTCGTCGCGGATGGAGCCGCCGGGCTCGGCGATATATTCCACGCCGGACTTACGGGCGCGCTCCACGTTGTCGCCGAAGGGGAAGAAGGCGTCCGACCCCACGGTCACGCCGCTCATCTCGGCGATCCAGGCCTTCTTCTCCTCGCGGGTGAGCGGTTCGGGACGCTTGGTGAACACGCGCTGCCACTCGCCATCGGCCAGCACGTCCTCCCACTCGTCGGAGATGTACACGTCGATGGCGTTGTCGCGGTCGGGGCGGCGGATGCCCTCCACAAACGGCAGCCCCAGCACGCGCGGGTGCTGGCGCAGCCACCAGTTGTCGGCCTTGTTGCCCGCCAGGCGCGTGCAGTGGATGCGACTCTGCTGGCCGGCGCCCACGCCGATGGCCTGGCCGTCCTTCACATAGCACACAGAGTTGGACTGGGTGTACTTCAGCGTAATGAGGGCCACGATCATGTCGATCTTGGCCGCCTCGGGAATCTCCTTGTTCTCGGTCACCACGTTCTCCAGCAGCGCCTCGTTGATCTCAAAGTTGTTGTGGCCCTGTTCGAAGGTGATGCCGAACACGTCCTTCAGCTCCGTCTCGGCCGGCACGTAGGCGGGATCGATCTGCACCACGTTGAAGGAGCCCTTGCGCTTGGTCTTCAGAATCTCGAGCGCCTCGTCGGTATAGCCCGGCGCGATGATGCCGTCGGACACCTCCTTCGCCAGGTAACGGGCCACGTCGGCGTCGCACACATCGGACAGCGCGGCCCAGTCGCCGTAGGAGCACAAACGATCGGCTCCGCGGGCGCGGATGTAGGCGCAGGCGATGGGCGACAGCTCGCCCTCCTCTTCCACGAAGTACATGGCGCGGTCGGTGTCGGTCAGCGGATGGCCCACCGCAGCACCGGCCGGCGACACATGCTTGAAGGACGCCGCGGCAGGCAGCCCCGTGGCCTCCTTCAGCTCACGCACGAGCTGCCAGGAATTGAAGGCGTCGAGGAAGTTGATATAGCCGGGCTTGCCGTTCAGCACCTGAATGGGCAGGTCGCCGCCGTCCTTCATATAGATGCGCGAGGGCTTCTGGTTCGGATTGCAACCGTACTTCAGTTCCAGTTCGTTCATGATCTCTCCTTAGTCCCCGAGGTTCTTGTTGTAGAGGGTGACCTCGCCGTTCACGTTGGCGTACAGACTCACCTTGTTCTCGTCGTTGAGCGCGCCCCACAGCTCGTCGGCGGTGGGCAGCGCAACGGGGATCGGCTCGCCGGCGAAAGTGGGCAGCGGGCTGCCGTCGCCCTGGTAGGTGCTGATGAAGTAGCCACGGCCCTCGTCGACGCCCTCGTAGGCGAAGAACTCGCGAATGCAGCGGTCGTCGGCCCCGTGCTTCAAGATGGACATTTCGAAGGAGCCGTCGGGGTTCACGATGGCCGAGATGCGCGGGGTGAAGTTCGGCGCATCGGGCTCATATTCGCGGGCCATGCAGCCGGCGCGGAAGTCGCCCGCCTCCACGATAGTGTCGGTCTGGTCGCCGTTGGTCACCACGAGCGCCTCGCCCATGGTACGCACCGGATGGTAGATGATGAGGCTCGGATCCTCCAGCAGCGCCGGGTCGTGGGCCTCGGTGCGGATGCCGTCGGGCTCAATGGCGAAGATGCGGTTGCGGCTGTTCTGACTGCGACCCATGATGAAGTAGTACACGGTGTCCTTCCCCACCACGATGCCGCGACCTGGGTAGGGGTTGTTCTTCAGCAGTTCGACGAGATCTTGCACGGACTTCCCTTTCTCTCTGACCTGACCGCAAGCGCACGGCCCCTGCAACGGCCCGCATTCCCCTGCGGCACTTCCCCGCATTCCGCCCATGAAAAAGGGCAAACCAACGCCACGCGAATGCGCAGGTCGGCTTGCCCAGACGGTCGGCGGAAATCGCGCGCTGCTCCCCCGTGGTCTTCCACGCTTGCCCGTCAGTCACGGCGCGCTTAGCTTCGTTTCGCAGGGTACCACGATTTGACGGATCCCGCGACCGAAAACACCCCGTGCGCCCAAACCCGCGGATTTTGTGCAGGAAACGCCGCGAGATAGATGTCGCTTTTCGACGCTACGAGAAATCGTGAAGCGACGTGGAAGAAAACGCCTGGTCAGCATCTTTCGCATTAAGCGGAAACCTGCGCACCGGGCCTCTTGCTCCCTCCGCATGTCTACTTCGCGGAGTTTACTGCGCAGAAAGTGCGATTTCAGAAACACAGCTCCGCTCACACCCGTCTCGCCCGCGGCGCCGTGCTCGGTCTCGCGACCCGTCTCGCCCGCAGCCTCGCGCCCGGTCTTCCCATCTCATCCACGGCGCTGCATCCGGTCTCGCCCACGGCGCCGCGTCTGATCTCGTGCCCGTCTCATCCACAGCGCTGCATTCGGTCTCGCCCGCGGCGCCGTGCCCGGCCGCACACCCGATTCCGCACCCGATCCCTCACTCGGTCTCGCGGCCAGCCGCTAGCGCATGGCGCCGCATGTCCCCTCGCCACATTCGGCAACGGGCGGGCAACGGTGAGTCAAAAGCTGAGAGATGCCACCGCCGATGGACGGCAGTCGGGAGTACCCTAGAGCCAACGGACGTCCGAGCGAGGAAGCATCATGGCATTCCCGAACATGAGAAAACTGACCGAGCACGATGAGATCGGCTACTTTGCGCCCCGCACCTGGGAGTTCTGGCGCGCTCTCATCGTGTGCTTCTGCCTGTGCTGCATCCTGGGCCATTGGCTGGAAATGCCCTACTGCTGGTTGATGGACCAATGCTTTGGCATCGTAGCCGACGACTACGCCGTGTGGACCGACCCGTGGTACCACCCTTACTGGGTCTACGGCTTCGGCGCCGTGTTCATGACCTTGCTCATCGAGCCCTTGAAGGAGCGGCTGATCCTGCATCGCAAGACGCTTTGGGGCGCGTTCCTGGAATCCCTCGTTCTGGCCATCGTCATCGCCATGGTGCTGGAACTAGTCATGGGCTGGCTCATCAACCAACCCGACCCGGCCACCGGCGAGTACCCCTTCTGGGACAACTCCCAACTGCCGGGCAACGTGTTCGGCCAGGCCTGGCTCGTGAACGACTTCTTCATCGGCCTGGCCACCATGATCTACGTCTGGATCATCTTCCCGCTCGTCTGCGAGGGTTTCTCGCTCTTGAACCCCAAAGCCGCCAACGTCGTCTTCGCCCTCATCATCATCGGCTTCATTGCCTGCGTCACCGCCTCCTACCTGGAGCTGCGCCTCTGGGAAAAGTATTAGAGCTCCTTCCTCGAAACCGTGCGCCGCCACCGCCACCGCCACCACATCACCATAAGCCACCATCCCCCAGCACCGGAGAACGCGAGCCGGCGGCTCTCCCATGGGAGCACCTTCGCGAGAGTGCTCCGCGCCCTCCCGTTGCGCGAACGGGAAGCCCGCTCCGTCTCCGCAGTTTCTGCGGGGAGGGACGGCGGTCGAGCGGGGTCGGATACAATGGGATCACGGAATCTCTGCGGTCCAACAAGGAGGATGATCTATGGACGCGCTTGAAACGACTTACCTGGAAGCTCTCTCAGAGCTGTACCCGACGGCCAGCGAGGCGGCCGAAGCGGCGGCGATGCTGGAAGGGGTGCTGGCCCTGCCCCGGGGCACGGAGCTGTTCGCTTCGGACATCCACGGCGAGTACAACGCCTTCTCCCACCTGCTGCGCAACGGATCGGGCGCCGTGCGCACCCTCATCGCCGACACTTTCGGCGCTGGGCTGACCGCCGGGGAAGCCGCCGAGCTGGCCGCCGTAGTGGCCTATCCGGAAGAGAAGGCCCTCGGGGTTCTCGGCCGTGCCGCCAGCGACGAGGCCGCCGATGCCTGGCTCGCCGCTACCCTGAGCCGACTGGCGGCCCTGGCCCATGCTGCCGCCAGCCGCCACGGCCTGGCCGAGGTGGACGCCCTCATTCCCGCCGACTTCGGCGCCGTGGCCGCTGCGCTTTTGGCCGCCCAGGGCGTGACCGCCAAGGCCGGCACCGCCGCGGCCCTCATCGAGGCCGCCATCGAGGGCGGCTACGGCGTCAACCTGGCCATCACCCTGGCCGAGCTGACCCGGCACCTCGTGGTGGACCAGCTGCACCTCATCGGCGACGTATACGACCGCGGCCCGGCGCCCCACCTCATCATGGACGAACTTTTGGACTACCCCGCCGTGGACGTGCAGTGGGGCAACCACGACATCCTGTGGATGGGCGCGGCCGCCGGCAGCCCCGGCAGCGTGGCCAACGTGGTGCGCATCTGCGCCCGCTACGGCAACCTGTCCATCCTGGAGGACGCCTACGGCATCAACCTGCGCCCCCTGGCCAGCTTCGCTGCCGAGGCCTACGCCGACGACCCCTGCGTCGCCTTCGCCCTCAAGGGCAACCCCGGCCTCTCGGCCGCCGAGACCGCGCTGACCGAGAAGATCCAGAAGGCCATGGCCGTCATCCAGTTCAAGGTGGAGGCGGCCCTCATCGCCGCGAACCCCTCCTTCGGCCTGGACGACCGCAACCTGCTGCACCGCATTGACCGCGAACGCGGCACCGTGGTAGTGGACGGCGTGGAATACGCTCTGACCGACACCGCCTTCCCCACGGTGGACTGGGACGACCCCTACCGCCTGACCGAGGGAGAGGCGGCCGTCATCGAGCAGCTCTGCGCCGCCTTCACCCGTTGCGAGCGCCTCCAGCGCCACATGGCCTTCTTCCTCGACCACGGCAGCCTGTACAAGATCGAGAACGGCAACCTGCTGCTGCACGCCTGCGTGCCCCTGGCTCCCGACGGGTCGCTGCTGGAAGTCACCCTGTTCGGCGAGACCTACCGGGGACGGGCCCTCTACGACATGGTGGACGCCTCGGTGCGCGCGGCCTTCCTCGCCACCGACGAGGAGGAACGCGAGCGCGGCCTGGCCATGCTGTGGTACCTGTGGCTCGGCCCCGGCTCGCCCCTGTTCGCCAAGAGCAAGATGGCCACCTTCGAGCTGTACCTCATCGCCGACAAGGCCGCCCGCAAAGAGGTGAAGAACCCCTTCTACGCGCTGCTGGACGACCCCGCGGTGGTAGACGGCATCTTCCGCGACTTCGGCATGGATCCGGCTACCTCGCGCATCATCTGCGGACACGTGCCGGTGAAGGCGAAAGATGGCGAGGACCCGGTGAAGGCCGCGGGGCGCGTGCTCACCATCGACGGCGGCTTCTCGAGCGCCTATCAGAAGACCACGGGTCTGGCCGGCTACACCCTGGTATCGAACGCCGAGGGCCTGTTCCTGGACGCGAACGAGCCGCTGACCTCGCGCGAGGCGGCCATTCAGGAGAATGCCGACATCATTGGCGCGCGCCGCGTGCTCGAGCGCTACGACGCCCCGCGCACCGTGGCCGACACCGACGAGGGCGCGGCCATCCGCCAGCGCATCGGCGACCTGCGCCGTCTCCAGGCGGCCTACGAGGCCGGCCTCATCCCCGAGGACGAGTAGACAGGGAAGGCCGGACGGACCTGGCGACCGCCATCGCCGGGGTCACCGGGCCGCCTGCGGCACCGCTCGCCCCCGGCGATCTGGCGTCGCGGCCCAGCACAATCCCTGATCCTTTTTGCGGCCCCGTCGACGCCGGCGGGGCCGTTCTTTTTCCCGAATCGGTCCGAAATTCCGAAAATGGGACTATTGCGACTATTTCTTTCGTCGCCGCGCTGCGCTATGGTAGAAACATCAGAGAAACACGCCGAGCACCCCGCCCGCCCGCCGGGCGCCGTCGCCCTGCGGTCGCGAGCCCTCGCCCCCGGGAGGACACCATGAGCTACAACGACATCTTCAATCGCCCCTATTTCGTCGTACCGCCGGAGTGCGCCCAGGTGCAACTCCTGTTCGACCGCGTGGGCAATCGCGTGTCCGCGGCCGCCTGGACCGGCGAGGACCCCTCCACCGGCGAGCTCAGCTTCAGCCTCGCCGTCTACTTCGGCACCCTTGTCCTGCACCCGGATAACCCTTCTGTCACCGAAATGGCCGTGCGCCGGGCCCTCGGTTTTCCCGCCGACAGCACCCTGCGCCTCGATTACGCCTGCACCGCCGACGAGCTGTACCTGCTGCGGGCCGGCCAACCCGGCGGCGACCCCTTCCCCTTCGGCGCTTTCGCCCCCGAGGCGCTGGCCGAGGCCGAGGGCCTCATTGGGGCCTTCCTCGCCCTGGACTTCCGCAGCATCCTGCTTGGCCGTCGCATCGAGGACATCGACGTGGACTACCTCTTCGCCGGCGAAGATCTCTTCTACGAGGGCTTCCTCGGCAACGATGGGCTGCCCCTCAAGCGCGAGAAGCTCGCCGACGGCGATGCCTGCATCATTAACGACACCATGTTCGTCACCATTCCCTAGGAAAAAACCGTCCGCGCCCTCGCCATCGCCGCCCAACGGGAACCGTCCGCGGCGGCGCATGCCATCCGCGCTCTTGGCTTCCTGTCAGCCGTTGCCTCGGCTCCGCTGGCCCCAACCGCCGCGTCTCATCCGCTTGCCGCCCCCGCGGCCCTGCGCCCACGGGCCCGCGGGGAATGAACTACACTGCAATCCGCATCTATTGCCGAACCTTCAAGGGGGTGGTTCGCGCTTGGCCGCCAACAACTCGCTTCCTGCCGGAGAACAGGATCTCTTCCCGCCGACCCCGCCTGCCGGGTCCATCGGCAATCTGCGGAAGACCAATATCAGCGCCATCGGCATCGCCTTCATGCTGTTCTGTCTGGTGTCGGCCGGCGCCTTCGGCATCGAGGAGATCATCCCCGCCGCCGGTCCGGGCCTCACCCTCATCATCCTCATGGTGCTGCCCTTCGTGTGGGCGCGCCCCATCAGCCGACTGGTGGCCGAGGCCAATGCCATCCTGCCCCGGGAGGGCGGCATCTACGCCTGGGCCAAGGAGACCTTCGGCGAGTTCTGGGGCTTCCAGGCCGGCTGGTGGACCTCCATGGACACCTACATTTCCTCGGGCGCCTACATCGCCATGGTGGGCGGCTACACCTCCCAGCTGCTGTCCCTCGATGCCGAGGGCACCTTCGTGGTGAAGCTGCTCGTGGTGGGCTGCTTCACCGTGGTCAACCTCGTGGGGCTCATCGAGGTGGAGCGCATCAGCACCTTCTTCTCGGTGCTCATCCTCATCGTGTTCGGCATGGCCGTGGTATTCGGCCTCATCAACTGGCAGACCAACCCCTTCGACCCCATCTTCGCCACCCCCGAGGCCCCCATGGGGTGTTTGGTGGAATCCCTCAGCATCGGCATCTGGATGTACTGCGGCTACGAGTGCATCGCCGCCATGTCCGGGGAATACGAGGACTCCCGCAACGTGGCCAAGGGCTTCCGCATCGCCCTGCCGCTCATTGCCCTGTCCTACATCCTGCCCACCTTGGCCTGCCTGGCCGCCTACCCGGCCGGCTCGTGGACGCAATGGGGCATCGACGGCGGCTTCTCGGCCGACGTGCTCGGCTACGGCACCATCTTCTCCATGGTGCTCGGCCACTCCGGCGTGGTGCTGTTCCTCGTCATCGCCATCATGAGCCAGTGCACCATCTACAACACCTACCTGGCCAGCGGCTCCCGCAGCTTCTGGGTGCTGTCGGAGGACAACCTGTTCCCCAAATTCATCCGCAAGGTGGACAAGGCCGGCCGCAGCCCCTACGTGGGCGTGCTCACCATCGCCGCCTCGTCGCTTGTCTTCTCGCAGTTCGACTTCACCACCATCATCGAGATGAACATCATCTTCATCTTGGCCCGCTACATGTTCCTCGGCTTCATCGTGATGCGCCTGCGCAAGATGTACCCGGTGGAAAACCGTCCGGCCGACATGTACGTCATCGGCGGCGGAAAGGTGGGCGTGCGCCTGTACTCGGCTTTGGCTTTCGGCATCGCCACGTTCACCCTGTGCTTGAACCCCGTCGCGAACTTCTTCGCCACTGTGGCGTTCCTCGCCTCGGGCGTGGTGGCCTATATCGTCTTCAAGAAGATCTACGGCGGCCTGGCGAAGGAGAACCCCTCGGCGCACCCGATCGACCCGAAAACCGGTCTCGCGGTGGGCGACACCCGCCGCATCGGCCTGTTCGCGCTCATCATCGTAGGACTGTTCGCCCTCAACGTGCTGATGAACCTGTTGTTTTTGGGATAGGAAGAGCAGCTCTCTTGCTCTTCCTATCATCTGCCAGACGCTGCGCCGTAGCTGCCTCCGGAGGCCGCACCCTAGCTGTCTAATCAACGGCAACGAGCGAGAACACCTCGGCATCGGTTTCCTCGGCGATCACGGCTCGGGGGCTCAGGAAGGCCAGCTCCATGACGAAGCCGAGACCCGCCAGATGCGCGCCGCTCGCACGCACGAGGCGTACCATGGCCGTGGTGGTGCCTCCCGTGGCCACCAGGTCGTCCACGATGAGCACCACGTCGTCGGGCGTCAGCGCATCGGCGTGAATCTCCAGCGCATCGGTGCCGTACTCCAGCACATAGGACTCGCGCAGCACCGTGCGCGGCAGCTTGCCCGGCTTGCGGCAGGGCACGAACCCGGCCCCCAGGCGCAGCGCCACGGCCGCGCCCACGATGAACCCGCGGGCCTCGGCGCCCACCACCTTGGTAATGCCGCGATCGGCGAAATGGGCCGCCAGATCGTCTACCATGGCGGCGAAGGCGTCGGCGTCGGCGAAGGCCGGCGTGAGGTCTTTGAACACGACCCCGGGCTTCGGATAGTTCGGAATGTCGACGATTAGTTCCTCATAGGGGCGCATGGGGCATCCTTTCTCGCACCGCCTATTTTCGCTGAGACACACTCGCCTGGCGAGGTTGCGGCCAACTTCGAAGCTTCGCTGTAACCGTCGCGGTCCTCTCCTGTGGGGGCCGTAAGCCGAGCGATGGCCCTAGCGTTCTACGTCTCCGCGCCAGCTGCCGATGCCGCCGATGTTGCGCGCGTCGGTGTAGCCCATCTGCTTGAGGGCGCCGACCGCCTGCTGGCTGCGCGCCCCGCTCATGCAGTACACGAACAGCGGCGTGCTCTTGTCGGGCACCTCGCTCACGATGGCGCTGATCTGCTGCAGCGGCACGTTCGCCGCACCGGGAATATGGCCGCCAGCGTATTCCCCCGGCGTGCGCACGTCGATCAGCCGCGCGCCCGGCGTCGCGCGGAACTCCTCCACGCCGGCGTTGATATCGGCCGGTTTCAGAAAATCCATCAGTCCCACCGCTGCATCCTCCTTGTGAAGTTATTTTTGCTTGCTGCCGCTTATGATGCTCTGCATTCTCGCCTATTCGCGCGCACTCTCGATCACTAAATTTCAACGGACAGGAGGCATCGATGAACAACCAGCGCAAACGCGAACTGAAAGAAGCGTATCGCACCAGTCGGCCGCCTATGGGCGTGCTGTCGTTTCGCTGCGTGCCTACGGGAGAGAGCTTCCTTCTGGCATCGCGCAACATCCCCGGCGACACCAACGGCATCACGTTCAAGTTGAACTCGGATTACCATCCCAACCGGTATCTGCTGGAGCTTTGGCGGCGCTACGGTGAGGAGAACTTCCAGGTGGAAGTGCTGGAAGAGCTCGATTACCGCGACGAGTCGGATAATCCCGCCGACTACAAGGAGGAATTGGAGCAGC
Organism: Adlercreutzia muris; assembly: GCF_041223505.1. Lineage (NCBI taxonomy): Bacteria > Bacillati > Actinomycetota > Coriobacteriia > Eggerthellales > Eggerthellaceae > Adlercreutzia > Adlercreutzia muris. Next base: position 21,167 of record NZ_JBCLQK010000003.1, on the reverse strand, counting down.
TGCGCGATTTATGCCTCGAGCGCGACGAGAGCGCCTCGCTTCTGTGGAAGTAACCGACTGCGTGCGGCTGAACGAGCGGCTGCGCGCAAGGTAAACAGCGGTGCCAAAACGAACCTTCGAGGTTCTCACTTTCCTTACAGGTGGCGGCGCGCGAGGAACATCGGCGTTCGCGCGCGGCACAATGGGGCTACCACGAGAAAGGACGCCCCATGAGCACTGCCACCCCTTCGACTTCCCACGGTGCCGGCACCGCTGCCACCGACTCCCCCGCCGCCATCGAGGCCGGCATCAAGGCCAACGACGATCGCTCCTTCGAGGAATCGCTCGGCGCCATGTCGCCCTTCGAGGTGAAGAACCTTCTGGTGAAGATGGCTAAGAAGGGCGATGAAGGCACCACGCGCACCCTGCTGAACGCCGGGCGCGGCAACCCGAACTGGATAACCACCCTGCCCCGCGAGGCCTTCTTCCTGCTGGGCGCCTTTGCCATGGAAGAGGCGCGCCGCACCATGGACGAGCCGGACTTCGACCTGGCGGGCATGCCCGCCGCCGAGGGCGCCGCCGCGCGTTTCCTCGCCTTCCTTGACGAGCACGGGCGCGAGAAGCCGGCGCAATTCCTCAAGCGCGCCTGGGATTACCTGGACGCTGAGGGCCTGGCCGGCGACGAACTCGTGCACGAGTGGACCGGCGGCATCGTCGGAGACGAGTACCCCATGCCCGATCGCATCCTGCGCTACACCCAAGAGATCGTCAACCGCTACCTGGTGAAGGCCATGGACGACAGCCGCGCGCCCGCGACCCCTTACGATCTGTTCGCCACCGAGGGCGGTACGGCGGCCATGTGCTATCTGTTCTACAGCCTGAAGTGCAACTTCCTCGTGAATCCCGGCGACCGCATCGCGCTCATGACCCCCATCTTCACGCCGTACCTGAACATCCCCACGCTGAACGACTACGACCTGGACGTCACCTATATCCAGGCGAACACTATCGATGCGGATGGGCTGCACACCTGGCAGTACCCCGACAGCGAGCTGGAAAAGCTGCGCGACCCGTCCATCAAGCTGCTGTGCCTCGTGAACCCGTCGAACCCGCCGTCGGTAGCCTTGGACGATACCTCGCGGGCCAAGCTCGTCAGCCTCGTGAAGAACGAGCGGCCCGACCTCATCATCATCAGCGACGACGTCTACGGCACCTTCGTGCCCCACTACCGGTCGCTTCTGGCCGATTTGCCCTACAACACCGCCTGCGTGTACTCGTTCTCAAAGTACTTCGGCGCCACCGGCTGGCGTCTCGCTGTCATCGCCACCGCGCAAGATAACGTTTTCGACGACCTCATTGCGAAGCTGCCCGAGGACAAGAAGAAGGTGCTCGTCAGCCGCTACGCATGCCTGACCGACCATATCGAGAAGGTGAAGTTCACCGACCGCATGGTGGCCGACTCGCGCCTGGTGGCCTTGAACGGCACGGCGGGGCTCGGGACGCCCCAGCAGGTGATGATGTCGCTGTTCGCGCTGTACTGCCTGCTGGACGACCGCGACGTGTACCGCACGCGAATGCAGCAGCTCGTGCAGCATCGCCTGGGCCTTCTGTGGAAGAGCCTCGGCTGGACGCTTGAGCCCGACCCCGAGCGCGCCGGCTACTACTCGGTGATCGACCTGGGGATTTGGGCCACACGCTTGTACGGCGCCGACTTCTTCGCGTGGCTGAAGGAAAACTACGACTCGCTGGACATCGTGGTGCGGCTCGCCCAGGACACTGGCGTCGTGCTCATGGACGGGCATGGCTTCGACGCGCCGGAATGGTCGGTGCGCGTGTCGCTGGCGAACCTTAATGCCGACGATTACATCGCCATCGGCCAGCGCCTCTCGGCCATGCTAGCCGACTACGCCGAAGTGTGGAAGGCGGAGATGAGCAGGTAGTAGCGATTGGTCCCTGGATTGGCCCCGCGCCTAATCCCCTGCGCCCAAGAACGACAATCAACCCCTTCGCGCCCAAGACTCGGATTTTGGTTGCAACAAATTCGGATTTTGGTAATTCCCAGCTCGGTTGAGATAGTGGTCGGAAGAGAGGTCGTGCTACCGAGCCTGGAATCTTGCCGTCGCGAAGAAGCCCCTCGACAAAATTGCGCCACTGGCGTAAGAAGCAGAGAGGTTTACCCATGTTTGTTTCCGATGGTTATGTATGCGCAAGCCAGCCTACCGCAACCCTCAAGGTCACGGATGCACGCGACGTTGGCAACCTCTGTATGCTCGTTACCTTCAATACAGGAGAGACGCGCCTTCTTGACGCCACCGAGCTCACTGAGTTCGAGGCGTTTGCGCCTTTGGGAAATCAGGAGACTTTCTCGTCGTTCTCCATCGACCACGGGGTGTTGCAATGGCTTGACGGGGAGATCGACATCGCGCCTGAGGGGCTCTACCTCCGCTCATTCAAGTATCCCGCCGAGTTGATCGCATAAACACAGCGCAGAGCCACTTCGCGCCGCCCAATCTCATTCAGTTTCGACTACGTATTGCACAGTGCGTTAGGGCATGATGTTGCGCAGGTAGCCGTAGCCCTCGGCTTCTAGCTTGTCAGCGGAGACGAAGCGGAGGGCACTGCCATTGATGCAGTAACGCTGGCCGGTTATCGGGCGGAGCCAAAATCGGCGGCGTGCTCTTCCACGAAAACGCGGGCGTCGGCGAGGTTCACATGGCAGTAACCGAAGGGATTGCGGCCTAAGTAGTCTTGGTGATAGGCCTCGGCGGGAGAGAAGTTGACGAGCGGGGCAGCCTCAATGCGCGGGTTCTTGCCGCTGGCGCGTGCAAGACTCACCAGCGCCGAGATCGCGGCGGCCCGGTCTGCGTCGTCGATCCAGTAGATGCCCGTACGGTACTGGGTGCCGCGGTCGTTGCCCTGGCGGTTCAGCGAGAAGGGATCCACCGTGCGCAGGTAGGCCGCCAGAAGCAGAGGCAGCGGCAGCACGTCGGCATCGTAAGTAACGCGCACGGCCTCGGCCGCGCCCGTCTCGCCGGAGCACACCTCCTCGTAGCTGGGGTCGGCCACGGCGCTGTTCGCGTAACCGACCTCGGTTTCCAGAACGCCGGGGATGCGCTTCAGGTAGGCCTCGGTACCCCAAAAGCAGCCTCCGGCCAAGTATATCTCGCGCTGGTTCATGGCATCTCCCTTCTCGCCCGTAACGTCCGTCCTCAACATGTCCCGGGCTGCCCCGGCCGGATAGGTTAGCGCGTCAGGCGCATCTCGATATGGGGAATACCGCCGTCGTCGAACTCGTCGGAGGTCTGCTTGAAGCCGAGTTTCTCGTAGAAGCCGCGGGCCTGCACCTGGGCCTCGATGGTGATGACGTCGGCGCCCAGCTCACTTTGGGCCACGCGGATGGCCTCCTCCATGATGCGACGCCCTGCCCCCGTGCCGCGCTGGACGGCGATGACGCGGCCGATGGAGGGGGTCTCGTGGGTCACGCCGGCCGGCAGCACCCGGGCATAGGCCGCAAGCGCGCCGTCCCCGTCGCGCAGCCACAGGTGCAGCGCCTCCTTGTCGGCGTCGTCCACTTCCTGGTAGGGGCTCTGCTGCTCCACGACGAACACCGCGCAGCGCAGTTTCAGCATCTCGTGATATTCGTCCAGGCTCAGCTCGTGAAAACGCTTGACGGTCAATGCCATGCCAGCCTCCTTAGTTGCCGCGGTGCGCCCCGTCTTCGAGGCGCACCTCTTTTCGCGCAGGGGCCCGTCGCCCCTCTCTTTTTCCCTTCTCACCCCGAAGCAATCCAGGACCCATCCGAAGCGGGCGCTCAGCCCCTAACGCTCGGCACCGCAGGGGCGGGCGCAGCGCACCGGCTCCCCGTCGGCGGCCACCACGCGGTAGAAGCCGTAGCCGCCGCGGAAATTGTAGGCGTCGAAGCCGTGCTGGGCCAGCATGCGGCAGGCCACGTAGCTGCGCAGGCCCGACTGGCACGTCACGTAGACCGGCGCCGAGGCCGGCAGCTCGCCCAAGCGGTCGCGCAGCTCATCCAGAGGAATATGTACGAACCCGTCGATGTGGCCCCGATCCCATTCCGCTCCCGTGCGCACGTCGAGCAGCGTGGCGCCGGCCGAGCGCAGAGCCGGTATCTCGTCGTAGCCGGCCTGCTTCACCAGGCCGGCGGCCACGTTCTCGATCATGAAGCCGGCCATGTTCACGGGGTCCTTGGCCGAGGAGTAGGGAGGCGCGTAGGCCAGGTCCAGATCTTTCAGACGCACCCCATCGGCTCCCAGCTGCATGGCGCAAGCCAGAACGTCGATGCGCTTGTCTGCCCCCTCGGCCCCCACAATCTGGGCGCCGAGCAGCCGCAGCGTGCCCTTCTCGAACACCACCTTCATGGTCAGGGGGCGTGCGCCGGGATAGTAGCCGGCGTGGGAGCCGGGCGACAGGATAACCGCGTCGCAATCGTAGCCCTGGGCGCGGGCGGCCGCCTCGTTGAGGCCCGTGGACGCCACGGTGAGATCGAACACCTTGATGACCGACGAGCCCCAGGAGCCGCCATAGCGGCTGTTAAGACCGCAGATGACGTCGGCGGCGATGCGTCCCTGCTTGTTGGCGGGGCCGGCCAAGGCCACGAGCGCCTTCTTTCCCGTCACGCCGTGAGTCACCTCCACGGCATCGCCCACGGCGAAGATGTCCGGGTCGGAGGTGCGCATGGACGCATCGGCGGCAATACCGCCGCGCTGGCCGAGGGCGAGCCCCGCCTCGACGGCCAAATGCGCCTCGGGCGCCACGCCGATGGCAAGCACCACCAGATCGGCCGGCAGCGCCTCGCCGTCGCCGAGGCGCACGACAAGACCGCAGGCGTCCTCGTCCACCGCCTCCAGCGAGCCGCCGAGCACGAGACGCACCCCATGGGCGCGCATCTCAGCGTGCACGAAGGCGGCCATGTCGGCGTCCAGGGGCTTCAGCAGCTGCGCGGGTCGCTGCACGAGCGTGGTTTCCACGCCCATCTCCACCAAGTTCTCGGCGGCCTCGATGCCGATGAAGCCGCCGCCGACTACCACGGCCCGGCGCGACGTCTTCTCGGTCACAAACGCGCGCAGAGCCAGGGCGTCCTCTACCGTGCGCAAGGTGAACACCCGCGGCGAATCCAGCGACACGGCCGCCGGCACCACCGGAGCGGCCCCCGGCGCCAAGATGAGCTTGTCGTAGGGTTCCTCGTAGATGCGGCCCGTCTCCGCCTCGCGCACCGAGACCGTCTTCGCCTCCCGGTTGATGGCGGTCACCTCGCTGCCCACGCGCACGTCGATGTTGAAGCGCTCGCGGAAGCGCTCCGGCGTCTGCAGCGTCAGCTCGGCGCGGTCGGCGATAACGCCGCCCACGTAGTAGGGCAGCCCGCAGTTCGCGTAGGACACGTAGCCCGTGCGCTCCAACATGACGATCTCGGCGCTCTCGTCCAGCCGACGCAGCCGCGCCGCCGCGCTCGCACCGCCGGCCACGCCCCCGATAATGACGACCTTCATCTAGCGCTCCACCTCCCCGTTCCAGCTCCCAATACCGCCGATATTGCGCACATCGCCGTAGCCCGCCCGCTTCAGGGCCGCCGCGGCCTGGGCGCTGCGACCGCCGCTGAGGCAGTACACGAACAGCGGCGTGGCCGCCTCGGGCACCGCTGCCGCTATGGAGCCGATCTGCTGCAGCGGCACGTTCACCGCGCCGGGGATATGGCCGTCGGCAAACTCCGCCGGCGTGCGCACGTCGATGAGCTTCGCCCCCGGCGTCTCGCGGAACTCCCGCACCCCGGCGTTGATGTCGGCCGACCTCAAGCTGTCAAACAATCCCATGGTTTCCCCTTCAGGCTCGCTCGCGAACAGTCACGTGCACCGTATCGCCGGGCTGCTTCCCCACGGCCGCGCGGATATCCTTCCGCACGCCGATGATGTGGCCGGGCGTTCCCATACACACGAGGCTTCCATCATAGGGCACGCCGTCGAAGGTAGCGCGCACCTTCACCCGTCCGCGCCCGAATTCCTCCCGAACGTCGTAGGGAAACTCCACATAAGCCCCGTCGATGTCGGGCACCTTCTTCAATTCCGCCTCGAATTCGTAGGTTTTCCCATTCATCGGAACGCCCCCTATCGCGCGCAGCGCTTTGCCGTCGCCAGCTCCGGCAAGAGCCCGTCTGCCAGATTCGAGTGCCTTTGCGGCAGGGCACATGGTATCTCAGAGAAAGAGGGCTCATCAATGCCTTGAGGAGGCGGGCTCGATCGTTCGCCCTTTAGACGCGTTCGGCAGCTTGCTCGATACGCCCCACGCTTTGCGCGACAGTCCGAACCCGGAGAAGATCACCTGTCGGCCATGGCGGGGGACGCCTGCGGCGAAGCAGCCCCTTCCCAAGGTGCCAAGTTGCGAACAAGAGGGCAACGGGCCGTCCAAGGCGGCGCTAAAGCCTTACCATGACGATCATGGACGAGACGACGAACGAAACAACCGCCGCAACCGCGGCCGCGCCCGAAACCGCACCGAAGACCGCGGGCCGCGCCCAAAGCGGCCCGGTGAAGTCGGGCGTCTTGGGCGCGGCACCGGGAAGGGAGGCCTAGGATGGCGAAGCGGGCCCGCATCATCGTGGTGGGGTGCAGCATGTTCGGCACGGCCGTGGCCCGGGCGCTTTCGGGTGCGGGCCACGATGTCATTGCCGTGGACATGCAGGAAGGCGCCTTAGACGCCCTGGGCGACGATTTCGACGGTGAGATCATCACCGGCGACGGCAAGAGCGCCCAGGTGCTGGAGGAGTGCGGCGTGCGCGAGGCCACGCACCTGGTGGCCGCCACGAGCGACGATGCCGCCAACCTGCTCATCGCCGAGGTGGCCAGCGAGGTGTTTGGCGTGCCCAACGTGCTGCCCCTCGTGGAAGACGAGGCCTTCGTGGAAATCTTGGAGGATCGGGGCATCGAGCCCATTTGCCCCCACCGCATCTGCGAAGCGGAGTTCTTCCGCCTCACCGACCTGGCCCGAGGCGGTGAGACCCCATGAGAGTGGTCATCGTGGGCGGTCGCACCCGAGCCGACTACCTCATGGGGGCGCTCGCCGAGGAGGCCGAGGCCGTGGTGGTCATCAACGACGACCGCCGCTTCTGCGAGTATCTCTCCAGCCGCCACGAGGGTACGGTGATCTGGGGCGACGGCACCAAGCGATCGGTGCTGGAAGATGCCGACGTGGCCGGCTTCGACGCCATTGTGGCCCTGACCGGCTACGATGCCGACAACCTGGCCATCTGCCAGGTGGCCAAGGCCTTCCTCGATATCCGCCTGCAACTGTGCATCGTCTCCAATCCGGAGAACACGCGCATCTTTCGCCAGCTGGGCGTGACTGCGGCCATCAGCGCCACGGCCGCTCTCACCCAGGCTATCCGCGACGCCATCGGCGCCGTGGCCCCGGGCGAGGGCGAAGCGGCCGCGGAAGACGCCGACCAGCGCGAGCCCGACGACGAGGAAAACATCGATCCGGAGGAGGAGGGCGGCGAGGAGGGCGGCTCGCTCCTGTCGCTTCTGGGCTCCTGGCACCGGATCGGGAAAGACCGGAGGTAGCCGCCATGGCGAAACTTCGGAGCAGCGCCATCTCGCCGAGCGTAGTTGTGGGCGCGGTTAACGAGGGGCGGCCGCACCCCTTGGCCCCGCTCGCCCGCTACGTGGGCGTGGCCGTCATGTTCGTCGGCCTGGCAGGGCTCGTTCCCCTGGCCGTGCTGCCAGCTCATCCCGCCGAGGTGCCCCTGGCCCCCTGCTTCATCTTCCCGGGCCTGGGGGCAGCAGTGGCGGGATACCTCGTGTACTTCGCTGTGCCCGACCCCGGTCCCTCCGTGCGTCTGACACGGGGGCAAGCCGCCGCATGCACGGTGCTTGTCTGGGTGCTGGCCATCATCGTGTACGCTGTCCCCTATGTGGCGGCAGGCCTGCTCACCCCCATGCAGGCCGTCTTCGAATCCACAAGCGGGCTCACCACCACGGGCTTGAGCGTCGTGGACGTGGACACCTGCCCCGCCATCTTCCTGTTCTACCGCAGCCTCACCTGCTACCTCGGCGGCGTGGGGCTGGTGCTTATCCTCACCTGCGTGGTCAGCCAAACGGGCGGCCTGGGAGTGTACAACGCCGAGGGCCACACCGACCACCTGCTGCCGAGCGCCGCCAAAACCGCCCGGCTCATCCTGCTCATTTACACGGGGCTCATCCTGGGCGGCGCCCTCGCCTACGGGCTGGCCGGCATGACCCCCTTCGACGCCCTGAACATTTCCATGTGCGCCGTGCCCACCGGCGGCTTCGCCACCCACAGCGAGAGCATCGCCTACTGGCACAGCCCCCTCATCGACGGCATCACCATCGTGCTCATGATCGCCGGCGGCACGAACTTCCTGCTGCTGTTCCTGCTTCTGCGGGGGAAGCTCAAGGCGCTTCTCACCCACATCGAGACGCCCCTTTACTTCGGCGCCGTCGCAATCGCCACGCCGGTGGTAGCCGGCCTCTTCCTGGCCCAGGGCACCGCCGCCGACGTGCCCGATGCGCTGCACCACAGCCTGTTCCAGGTGGTGTCGGTGCTCACCTCCACGGGGTTTCAGACCATTCCCTCCTTCGGCGACTTGAGTCCGGCGCTGCTGTTCCTGTTCGGCCTGCTCATGCTCGCGGGAGCCGAGGCCCGCTCCACCTCCGGCGGCATCAAGCTGTACCGCGTTGCCGTGGCCGCCCGGGGCCTGGCCCACGACCTGCACGGGCGCTACGGCAACAAGCGGCACGTGACCAGCATCAAAATCAATCGCTTCGGGAAACGCTCGGTGCTCACCGACAAGGACGTGTCCGAGGCCCAGACCTTCGTGGCCCTGTACCTGCTGGTGGCGGCCGTAGGCACCTTCCTGCTCATCCTGTGCGGGGCCACCCTGCAGGAGGCGCTGTTCGACTTCATCTCCTGCCTGGGCAGCACCGGTGTGGGCACGGGGTTCCTCGGCGCCGAAAGCGGGCCAGTGCCCCTGTTCATCGGGTGTGCGGGCATGCTGCTCGGCCGCCTCGAGATCATCCCGCTGTTTCTGGGCGTGAGGGCCCTCGCCTCGACGGCGTGGAAAGGAGTTCGTCGTGATCGTACCTAGGCAAAGCGACCCCACGCCGGCGGGGAACGAGCGGAAAGCCGCGAAAGCACCGGAAACGAAAGGGCCGGCGCCCGCGAAGCCGAGCAGGGGGACGCCTCCTTCCCCGGCGGTCCGGCGACGGGTGCGCAACCTCGTCGTGCTCGCCATCCTGTACGGGGCGGGGCTGGCCGCCGTGTGGGGGTTCTCGCTCATGGGGGTGAGCACGCTCGTGGTCTTCCCCGTGTTCGTGCTCGGCGTGCTCATCGCCAGCCTGGAGACCGATTCGGGCCTGTGGGGCGGGGCACTGGGGCTTGCCTTCCTGCTGTCCTACGACTTCCTGTTCGCCAGCCCCATGCTGGAGCTGAAGGTGCTCAACCGCACCGATCTGGTGGCGCTCGTCATCTTCGTGGCCGTGGCGCTCATCATGGGGGTCATCACCCACCGCATGGGCCGCCAGGTGCAGGCCGCCGACCGCACCGCCACCGCGCTCAGCCGGCTAAATCGCCTGAGCGCCGGCCTTTTCGAGAGCACCACTCCCGCCGAGGCCTGCCGCTTTTCCCAGGAGTTCCTGGCGAAGATCCTGCGGCGGGACGTCACGATCTCCCTGGGCGAGCCGGGCCCGGACGCGCCGAGCGCAGTCCGCGACTGCTACGAGCAGCGCATCCCCACCGGCTACGGCGAAGTGGGCTACCGCGGCGTACCGGAGAAGTTCTTGCCCCTGGGGATGAAGGGGCGCATCTTCGGCGTCGTGGCCGTCGACTGCACCGCCGGCGACCTCGATGGCGCCAGCCGTACCCTCATCGCCTCGGTGGCGGCCCAAACCCTCGTGGCCGTGGAGCGCAACACGTTGAAAGAGCAGCAGGATATCTCGGAGGAGTAAACTCCCTCGCAGAAGCCGCCGGCATCGCCCTTGCGGCCCGCTACTCGGTCGCCGCCGGCGCCCCCTCCCCTAGCAGGTCGCGGGCGTGGGCGATGGCGTCGTCGATGCTGGCGCGGAAGTGCTCCTCCCCCACCAAATCGACGAAGCCGGCGCGGCACATGGTCTTCATAGGCTGCTCGTTCACGTGGGAGAAGATGAGGCTGACGCCGTGGGCGCTGCAGTACTCGTAGAGGTTCTCCAGGGCGTTCATGCCCGTGGCGTCCAGCGAGGGCACGCCGCGCATGCGGATGATCAGGTAGCGGGTGAAGTCCTTCACCGAGATGTCGGCGATGCGCTCGGTCATGCCGAAGAACATCGGCCCGTTGATCTCGTACACGCGCACGCTTTTCGGCAGCTCGCGCAAGTGGGTGACCTCGGAGTTCTCGTCGCCGTAGTACTTCCAGCCCTTCACCTCGGTCTCCTCGCTCACCATCTTCATGAACAGCACCATGGTGATGAGCATGCCCGCGGCAATGGCGATCACCAGATCGAAGACGATGGTCAGCACGAAGGTGAGCAGCAGCGTGGCCACGGCCCCCTTCGACGCCGTCTGGCACAGGTGCGCGAAGTTGCGCCAGCCGCACATGTTGTAGGCCACGTGCAGCAGGATGACCGCGATGGCGGGCATGGGAATAAGCGCCGCGTAGGGCATGAGGAAGGCGAGCACGGCCACGAGCACGAGCGCGTGCACCATGCCAGCGATGGGCGTGCGGCCGCCGGCCTTCACGTTCGCGGCCGTGCGGGCGATGGCGCCGGTGGCGGGAATGCCGCCGAAGAGCACCGACGCGATGTTGCCGATGCCCTGGGCCACCAGCTCGTCGTTGGCACGGTGATGGGAGCTGATCATGGAGTCGGCCACCACGCAGGACAGAAGCGACTCGATGGCGGCCAGGATGGCGATGGTGGCGCCGTTGGCCAGCTGGTCGCGGAACAGCGCGAAGCTGAGCTGGGGCAGGTGGAACTCGGGCAGGCCGCTGTTGATGGTGTAGAGGTCGCCGATGGTGAGCACGTCCAAATCGAGGCCGCTCACGAGCGCGATGCCCGCGAACAGCGCCATAAGCGAGCTGGGAACCCGCGGCACCAGGCGCGGCCACAGGAACAGCACGGCCAGGCAGACAAGGCCCACGATGCAGGCCTGGGCGTTCACCGTGGCGATGTTGCCGGCCAGCGCCGCCACCTTGTCCACGGTTTCCACCGTCGCAGTGCCGGCGGGATAGGTCAGGCCGAGGAAGTCCTTCAGCTGACCGATGGCAAGCGTCACAGCAATGCCCGCCGTGAAGCCCGTGGTGATGGTGAAGGGCACGAAGCGGATGACGGCGCCCAGCTTGAACAGGCCCATGAGGATGAGCAGGATGCCGGCGATGATGGTGGCCGCGATAAGGCCGTCCATGCCGTCGGTGGCCACGATGCCCGCCACAATGGTGGCGAAGGCCGCCGTGGGGCCCGAGATCTGCACGCGGCTGCCGCCGAGAAACGCGATGAGAAAGCCCGCGACGATGGCGGTGTAGAGGCCCTGCTCGGGCGACACCCCCGAGGCGATGCCCAGGGCAATGGACAGCGGCAGGGCCACGATGGCCACCACGATGCCGGCCACGATGTCGCGGGGAATTTGCCGCTTGAGCTCCTCGGGACTGGAATGCTTGATGATGCTGAAGAGAATCGGCTTGATCTTGTCGCGCTGCTGCATAGTTCGGGGAATCGGCTCCTTGGGTCGTGGCGGTGTCGGATGGGGCTCGGCGACCCGGCAGCTGCGCCGTCGACTCGTCGGCCCGGCGGCTCGGGCAGATGGCCGCGGCCGCGCGCCTCTTCCCGAGCCAACGGCACAACACCGCCCCAAGACCCGGGCGGCCCGCTCAAATATGAGTCATTGAATCAGCAAGAAAGCGCAAGGCGGGATTGTACGCCCGCCTTGCGGCGCGCACAAGGCGAGGCGGCAAGCCAGCGGGGGAACGGTCGGCAGCGCCCGTGGAAGCCCGGCCGGCCGCGAAACGCCCGCGGGCACCCGGCGACGATCCCCCGAATCACCCAAGCCGGGGAAGGACCCGCCCTCAAGCTAGGAGCCGTCGGCGGCGAGGGAGCGCACGATCTCGATGAGATCGGTGCGGGAGGACACCTCGAACTTGCGATAGATGCTCTTGGTATGGGAGCGCACGGTGGAATCAGAGATGAACAGGGCCTTGGCTATATAGGGCGAGGTGTAGCCCTTCACCAGGTAGCCGAACACCTCGCGCTCGCGCTTCGAAAGGGACCGCTGGGCGGCCAGCAGCTCGCAGGCCTCGTCGAAGGCCAGTCGCGACGCGCCGTCGGCTCCCTCGGCGCCTCCGTCCGAAACCATGGCCTGGCGCAGGCGGCGCAGCTGGAAGGCCGGCGCCAGCATGAGACACACGAAATAGGCCATGGCCACCACCATCAGGGCCGCCCCGGCTTCCTCGGAGCTGGCCTGAATGTCAGCGAGCAGCCCGGCAGTCACCGACGCCGCCGCGGCCAGCGCAAAGGGAGGCGCAACCACCAGCGCCGCGGGAAACTCGCGCTGCGCAACCGCATGGGCACAGCACACGACCGCGAACACCCCGATCATCGAGAAAAACGCGAAGGCGAGGCCAGCGGAAAGCGTTGAGACGAAAGTCTCCTTGGGAAAGGACACCAGCACCACGAGCACGCCGGCGCACACGGGAAACACGGTCCAGAACAGCGTGGGGGCGATGGGCTTCTCGCAGCGGGCCCAAGCGGCGATGGCCAAGGTGAGCAGCGAGCCGACGAGCAGGCCCGTCGAGGAGTCGAAGGTGAAATTCTCCACGGTCACTCCCGGCGAGATGTTGCTCAGCAGCACGAAGGGCACCAGGCCGATAGCGGCCGTGGCGATCACCGAGAAGGCGCCGCGTGCCGAAAGCGGGCCGAGCGGCGCCTCCGCACCAGCGCGAACGTCATCCCCCTCGCCCTCTTTCGGCCGCCCCCTCCCGCCATGCTGCGCAACCCACGCCCCCACGGCCGCAGAGCACAGCAGCCACAGCGCGGCGCACCCCCCAACCGGCAGCAACGCCGCTATCCGGGTAACGAGGAACACCCCCAGGCCGATAAGGGCCCCGCGGAAGAGCATCGAGGAGAAATCGACCACCTTGGTCTGCGCGCACCACACGATGCCGAGCGGCACCACGGCCGCTCCCGCCACAGCGCCGGCCGCCACCGCCAGCTCCTCGCTCGGCAAGAGCAACGCCACCGCCAGCAGCGCATATCCGGCAACGGAGGCCCCGGCGGCGAGCAAAATCGCGCGCCGGGACGGCCCCTGTTCGACACGCAGAAGGCGCACGAGCAGCATCGCCGTCCCCGAGACTAGGCAGCCGACGGGCAGCCATGTGGCGAAGGCGGCAAACGGTGCGGACGCCAGGTGCTCCCCGCTCAGCAGGCCGCCATGCAGAAGGCAGGGAACCCAGGGGCTGAGAAAGGCCACCGTCAGCAGCGCCGCGCCCCACGATTGCGCCCTGGCGCTCCCCCACCTGCTCGCATCATCCATAACACCCCTCCTTATTCCGGGCCAGTATACCAAAAGCCCCCGCGCTCCCTGCATGCGCCCAGGGCACCCCTTGACAGGAGTGCCCTGAATACGTGCGTTTTTCGTTGTATGCGCCCGCAATGCGCGCGGCACTGCGGGCTCTCGTGCAAAGAGTCGGGCGGCGCCGGCCAAGGGGAGGGACGCCGGTCGCCGCCCGCCTTCGAACGGGAATGTCCTAGCCGAGGAACTTCGCCACCGACTTGCCGCACTCGAAGCCGAGCGTGATGGCCATCTGCAGCGACACGCCGGACGTCGGGGTGATGTACTCGTAGCCGAAGCGGCGGCCGCAGTCGTTGCCCGAGGCGTACAGGCCCGGAATGGGCTTGAAGTCGGCGCCGAGCACGTTCTGCTCCGCATCGGTCAGAAGGCCGCCGCAGGTGCACATGATCTCGCCGAACTCGGTGGTGCCAGAGCAGGCGTAGAAGGGGCCCTCCTCCACCGGGAACAGCACCGCCGCATCGCGGCCGAATTCCTCGTCGCGGCCGTTCTTGCAGTACTCGTTCCAGCGCTCGATCTGGGCCACGAACTCCACGGGATCGATACCGGCGGCCTCGGCCAGGCCCTCGAGGGTGTCCGCGCAGATGATCTCAGGGTGCTGGAACATGGCCCCGGGGCCCTCTTCCTCCTTCTTCTCGGGCTCCACATAGGTGCCCTCGAACTTCTGTCGCGCCACCTCCATGTCCTTGGCCATGGACTCCATGTTCATGGCCGTGGGCGAGGTGAAGCCGTGCTGCGAGACGGTGTACTTGCGGTACTCCAGGAAGTTGTTGTCGAACACGCAGGTGACAGGCTCGCGCGGCAAATACACGCTGGCCGTGCCGCGCTGCTCGGCCACGGGATAGAACTCGTTGCAGAAGCGCTTGCCGTCGGGACGCACCCACACCGCCTGGGGCAGCGTGTAGTTCATCATAGAAGGGGAGGCGATGAACTTCGAGTTCATGCCGGGAATGAAGGGCTCTAGGCGGCCGCCGGCCCAGAAGGCCATCTTGATGCCATCGCCCTGGTACTGCATGTTGGACACGTCGCCCTCGAAGCGAACGTTCTGGTGCGCGTCCTTCCACACCTCGCCTTCCACCATGTTGTCGGCGATCTCGGGAATGAGATCGCAGAGCATCTCCTCGTTGTAAGCGAAGCCGCCCGTGGCGACGACCACGGCCTTGCAGTTGAACTTGATGTAGCTGTCGGTGCCCTTGTCCAGGGCGTAGATGCCGGCCACGGCGCCGTTTTCCATGATGAGCTGCACACCGCGCGTGTTGAAGCGGAACTCGGCGCCGGCCTCCTTGGCCGCCTCGCGGTTGTAGCCCTGCACCTTGGTCTGACTGCAGTCGCCGTAGCAGTCCACCGTGCCGTTGAAGAACTTGATGGGGCCCACGGCGTCCATCATAGTGGAGTAGTCGTCTTCGGGACCGGGCGTGTCCATGTGCGCCATGGTGGCCACGTCCTCGTCGGTCACGCGGTCGTAGTACTTGTCGATGTTCGCGCCCATGTTCTGGCAGTAGCGCATGACAAGGGGCTGATTGATCTGGTTGCCGGTGATGATGGCCCAATTCTGGAAGAACTCCACCGGATCCACCTCGGGAATATCGGCCGCCGGATTCACCCGGCGCAGGATCTGCGAGTTGTGGGCCGCCGACTGATTGCCGCAGGCGGCATAGGTGTCCTCGGCCTGGGTTTCCAGCAGCACGACCTTCTTGCCGGACTCCGCTAGCTCGCGCGCCGCGCACACGCCGGCGTAGCCGTGGCCGACGACGACGGCATCGTAGGTGCCGGCATCCTCGAACTCGGCCGGCGGCTCGGGCTCGGTACGCCACGCGGCCTGGGCCGGCGCGCCGCCCTCGCCTGTGGCGGCCAGATCATCGCCCTCGCCGGCTGCGGTCGCCTGCTGCGTCTGCGGGGCGCATCCGCCCAAAGCCGCAGCCCCCAGCACGCCCGCTCCGAACACACCTGCGCCCTGCAGGAAATGCCTGCGAGAAAACTCCCTCGTTCCGTTGCTCACGGTATCCACCTTCCTCACGTTGCGCGCCGACGCTCGGCGCCTCCTCGATCGAGCGCCGGCCGACCGCCGGCGCCCCTTGGCGAGAGGAAGCATAGCCTCGGAGAAGGCGGCCTGGGAATCAACGGATCGGGGGAATTTGCCGCAACGCGGCGTGCGAGGGCCTTGGACGGAATGGGGGAGAAACCGAGAAGTGCCTGATGAGGCTATGTATGCCAGCGAAGGTCCCTACTCCTCCAGCTCGCGCTCCAACTCTTGGCGGCGCTTGATGGCGGAGTGGAACTGCAGGCCGACAAACCCCATGGCGAGCCCGAAGCCCATGACGAAGTAGACGACGCCCATGGCCACATCCCCGGCCCAGGTCACGTTTTCCACCCCGACGATCTGTACCTCCGCCGCAATGCGCAGCCCCGTCGTGAGCACGAAGAGCAGCGCGCCGGTCAGAACGGACAGCACCGCCACGTAATCCCACGGCACCTTGTCCACCGCAGCCAGGCGCATGCGGTCGCTCGTGATGCCGCTTCTCGTCTCCAGATACAGCGACACGAAACACGCCACGACGATGACCCCGAACTGCAGCTGGATGGGGTCCACCAGCCTCTCCCCCACCGCCGTGGCCAGCGCGGTGTCGGTGGTAAGGGCCACCTGATCGAGCATCATCCCGTAGTAGCAGCAGATGACCGAGCCGAAGAGCAGGATCATGAAGCCCACCTTGGCGCAGCGGTTGCTCACGGCCTCGAGGCGCTCGTCCTTCGGCCCCATGTACTCGTTCCAACGTTTCACGAGGTTCATACGACCCCTCCTATTCCCAAAACAAATCATTCAGCGTTTTGCCGAGCGCGACGCAGATGGCCCGACAGAGCTTCAGGCTGGGGTTGTAGCGCCCCGCCTCGATGAGCCCGATGGTCTGTCGCGTGGCCCCCACGCGACAGGCCAAATCCGATTGTGACAGACCCGCCTCCATGCGGGCCGTCTTCATGCGCAAGTTCTTCTCGCCTTCCAAACCGCTCCTTCCCTCGCGCCGATTGATGTAAGATATATCTTCCATTTGCAAAGTATATATTACATCCAGAAGATGTCAAGGGAAAATGAGAGCGGCCTATGCCGCCAAGGTGAGAGCGAGAGAGTGCTTTAAAGGAGGCGGCGATTTACGCCAATTTCGAGGTATCGAGCGCCTTAGCGGGGTCGACGTTGCGCAAGAGCGCGGGGTTCTCGAACAGCGGCAGGCACATGAGCTCCTCGCGATCGAAGGAGGCCGGTCCGCGTCCGAGCAGACTCTCGTAGAACTTCACCAGAAACGCCTCGTCGGGGAAGATACCCGCAGGAGCATTGCGATACATGGCCCGCACGAGGGCATCGCGGAAATAGCGGGCATGGTGCTCGAAGGGCTCGTTGGACACATCGAAGCCAAGCTGGTTCAGATAGAGCGCCGAGAACACGGCGACGGTGCGCGTGTTGCCCTCGTAGAAGGGGTGGATCTGCCAGAGGAAGGCAACGCTGTGGCAAAAACCAGCCAGCTCGTCTTTCGCAAGGGCGCCGTAGGACTTCGCCTGCTCCGTCGCGAAGACGCCCTTGAGCGCCATCTCGTAGACCAGCGGATCGGCATAGAGCACGCTGTCGCCGTTGAGGATGTCCTCCTGCTTGACCATGCGCTCGGTCTTGAACTCGCCGGGGTGGTACACCGCCGCATCGAGGTCTTGGAACAAGTAGCGGTGAATTTCCGGAATCATCTCGGGTGCGAGGCAGAAGGGGGCCGCCGCCAGCAGCTCGGCGATGCGCTGGCCGACCAGATCGGCTTCGAGCGACGCCCCGTCATGGCCCGCGGCATGATGCGCCCGCACCAGCTTGCCCGTCTCGGCCAGCGTGCGCTTACCGGCGATGTAGGCGTCGGCCGCTTGGCGCACGTAGGGGGAAACCTCCAAGCCGTCCACCGCCTGCAGCCCGATGGCCACGGCCCAGTAGTGGCGCCGCGCCGCCTCCGACTCGTGCGCACGAGCCGGCTCGTATGCGAAGTTGTCCAAGCCCTCGGCCGTCATGCCGCGTCGCCGCCCTTCCCCGTCGCCGCCAATTCCGCAGCCCATTGTATACCACAAGCCGCCCGCAAAGGCCGTCGGGCGACGCGAGCCGCGCGTCCGGAAGACTGCTTGCAAGCCACAAGCGCTCTCGTTTCGCCTTCGGAGCCTTATCGACAACGGCGATAAACGAGCGATCCCAGCAAAAGCCCGTTTCGCCAAAGGGCGCCATACCGTAAGCTATACTTACGCTTGCGAAGTCCCGCGAGAGGAGGTGCGCTGTGGAAGATACCTACGGCTACGAACGCTCCGCTCCCGCGATAACAACAATCGCGTTTTTTGGCTTGAAAACGACGGTTTTGTTACGCGAAGCGCTTCCTGAGTGGCCAAAATGTATTACAAGGGTCGCGTTTGGCCTGGAAGCGTAATACCCGCGCCCACATTTTGGGGTACTCGCGTAACAAAACCGTTCATTCCAAGCCAAAATACCGGATTTTTTACCACACGGGGAGCTGCGCCGCAGAAGATGCCTACGGCTACGCTTGACCTTCCCGTTGCGTGAAGGTTCATACTGGCGCCGTCGGAGAAACCTGAAGGGAGCACACCGTGAAAGAGCGGCCCAAGACCATCGGCGAGGTATCCCGCGCCTCGGGCGTGAGCCCGCGCACGCTGCGCTACTACGAGGAGCGCGGCCTTCTGCGCCCGGCGCGCACCGAGGCGGGCTATCGCCTGTACACGGCCGCCGACGAGCGTCGACTCGCCCATATCATGGCGATGCGGTCCTGCGGCCTTCCGCTGACCGCCATCGAGCACATCATGGGCGATGACGAGCCGAACATCCACGGCGCTCTCCTCAAGCACCTCCGCACCCTGCGCGCACAGGAGAAATCGCTGGACGCCGCCCTGCACCGGACGCAGGCGGCCCTACACGCTATCGAAGGGATTACGAACATGAGCACCGAAGACGCATTCGAGAAGTTGAAGCAGCAGGGCCTTGAGAGCTTCGAGGAAACCTATGGCCGCGAGGCCCGCGAGCGCTACGGCAGCGCCGTCATCGACGCCACCAACGAGCGCATGATGGCCCTCAGCCGCGACGAGTGGGACGCCAAGGAGCTGCTGGAGGAGTCCATCAAGGTGCAGCTGCGCCTGGCTCTGACCGGAAACGACCCCGCCTCGGAGGAGGCAGCCGAGCTCGCCCGCATGCACGAGCGCTGGATTGCCATCCACTGGGGCCCGGGTTACGGAAAGGACGAGTACCTCGGCCTCGTGCGCGGGTACCTGGCCGACCCGCGCTTCGCCGCCTACTACGACGATGCCGCGGGCCCCGGCGCCACCGACTTCCTCGTGAAGGCCGTTGAGGCCTACCAGGGCAGCACTGAAGACTAGGAGAGCCGACGTGGCGGAAGGGGACGCTGGGCACGGCGTCCCCTTCCATGTGAGCCACATGACGGCAACAAACCGTTGGCGGAGGCCAGGCGAGCTTTTTTCTTAGATACAGTTCTTGGGGAACGCACATTCCGCAAGAAAGGCGGCTCCCTTGAAAACGAACGATATCCTCCTCGAGAAGGGCGCTGCGAGCCCTTCAACCTCCCCCTCCCCCACCGCAGCTTCCGAAACGGCCCCCGCCGGCCGCACTCCCCTCTCCGCAGCGGAAAGCCCTGCCGCACCAGCCCCTTCTGCTCCCGCACGGCCTCTGCCCAAGCGCATCGCGCTGATCACCGGCGGATCGTCGGGCCTCGGCCGCGAGTTCGCCGTGCAGATCGACGCCATGCAGGTAGTCGACGAGATTTGGCTCGTCGCGCGCAACGAGGAGGCCCTCGAAGCCGTCGCGGCCGCACTGAGCACACCCGCCCGCATTATCGTGGCCGACCTCACGAACAAGGACGACATCGCCGATATCGCCGCGGCCCTGGGCGACGCGCAACCCCGCATGAGCTACCTGGTGAACGCCGCCGGCTTCGGCAAGTTCGGCGACTGGCAGACCATCTCCGACGAGGCGGTGGATGCCATGATCGACCTGAACTGCCGCGGGCTTGTGGATATGACCCGCGCGGCACTGCCCTCCATGGACCGCGGCAGCCGCATCATCGAGGTCGCCTCGGCCGCGGCCTTCGTACCGCTGCCCCACATGAACGTGTACGCGGCTACCAAGGCCTTCGTGCTGCGCTACACCCGCGCCCTGCGCTGGGAGCTGCACGGCACCGGCATCACGGCCACGGCGCTGTGCCCCACCTGGGTTAAGACCGGCTTCGAGAAGGTGGCCCGCACATCCGGGGGCGCCCACGACGTGGGACACCTCTTCGGCGAGCAGAGCGCGAGCACCGTGGTGCGCCGCGCCCTCTGCGCCAACAAGGCCCACTTCGCCGTCGCCTGCGCAAGCCCCCAATCGGCAGCCCTGCGCCTCATCGGCAAGGTGGTTCCCGACTGCGTCACTATGGCCGGCTGGAACATCCTGCGCCGCCTGTAGAGCACGGTGGGGTGGCCTCTGCTGCGGACCCGCGCCGGATGCGACGACGGTTGCATCCGAAGAACCCCGGCGCGCAACTCCGCGGCCAACATCCCGCGCGGCTATTCGAACGGCTTGTCCTGGCCGGGTGTGTCTTGGATGGTGCGCAGTCCATTGGCCGGCGGCTCACCGAGGGGAAACCAGTACTTCCACGCTTGGAAGGGCCGAGCTCCGCGCACGCCGTCCACCTCTTTGAAGGCGTCTTTGGGAATGATGGTGCGCACGGCGCGGCCACTGCGGGTGGTAAGCCGGATGCCGCCCGCCCGAAGGGCATCGTCGCAGAAGGTCAGGCAGTTGTAGGTGACGAGATTGTAGGTGCCCGGGTGCTGCCGGCGCTGCTCGGCATAGGCGCGCACGCCGTTGAAGGAAACCTCGTCGCAGGTAAGGGCGATGGCGCAGTTCACATGCTCGTTCCACCAGTTGCCCGGCTCCCCGTGCACAATCCAGCCCGAAGCCTGCTCAAGCTCGGCGAAGGTCATAGGATCGCGCAGGCACGCCATGATGCCCGGCGCCTCCAGCTTGGTGCTGTGGCGGTAGTAGGAATAGGTCTCAAGGGGGCCGCCCACCAGCCCAAGCGCGAGGATGCAGTGCCCCTCGTCCCACGCCGCCTCGAGGTTGAACAGCACGAACACGTTGAAGGACCCTGCGGGAACCGGCTCCCATGCCGCACGGGGGCGCGCCTCGTGCTGCTGAACCTCGTGGCATTCCCGAAGGTTCCTCTCGGTTTCCTCGGTCTTGATGCGCTCTTCCATGTCGGCCGCCTTCCCATCGCCTTTGCCGAGGGCCGCACATCGCCGGTGGCAATGCCATCCCCGCGCGACGCCGCCTTGCGATGCCGCATAGTCCCACGGTACCAGAGCCGCCGCATGCCGGACCGGGACACGCCGCACCTGCAACGCGCCCGTTGATAGCGGCATTCTGAGAACGGGGCGAGGTTACCGTTGGGCATCGGCGCATCTACGAAGTCGGCGGCCGCACGCTCGGCATTCGGAAGTGGGGTAGCGTGAGGAGAAACTACCGCTGCGACGCGGCTGCGTCGCCGTTCCCGAAGGTCTGCCATGTCCGATATTTCCCGTTCCACCTCCCCCTCTGCCTGCACCTCGGACAAGCTCGC